>CAMVPV010000029.1 GCA_947169455.1 uncultured Clostridia bacterium
CACCTTTCCAGCGAGGTAGAAGCCCATCGCTTTCTTTTCGGAGGTCGCCTCCGCGTGGATATCGAGCAGGATATTCGGCGTGTCGATCTCTTCAAGTATCTTGTCGATCACCGTAAACGGGTTATCGGCAGGATCCATGTAGATATTCCCCTGCAAATTCACAACTGCAAGGCGGTACAGTCCCGCATCGTATATGCAATAGCCGTGACCGGGCGCATCGGCGGGGTAGTTCGCGGGGCGCACGATATGATCGGACGAATCGAGCAGAGGATAGACCTCACGTCTGCGGAAGCAGTGGTTGCCCGTGGTGATGATATCCGCAAATTCCGTGAGCATATCCGCAGAGTGCGGTGTTATGCCGTTCCCGTCAGCGGAATTTTCACCGTTGACTATCGTGATATCGATATCGTACTTCTTCTTTATGCCGTATATCACCGAGCTGACGGCCCGGCAGCCGTGACTTCCCACTATATCGCCGAGAAAGAGAATTTTCATACATCAACCGTCCTGTCAGAATATTTCTATCGTGAACCGGAAATCATAGACCTCACCCGGCGCGAGCTTCACTGTGCGTTCCATTTCGGTGAGTTCCTCCGTCTTTTCACAGTAAACCGGCACGGAAGTCCACGGCTCCAGGCACACGAACGCCGCATCGTCCCTGTACGGCGACCACACCGCGATACAGCCGGCGCGGTCATACGATACGCTGACGCCCTTTCCGCTCTTTGCGCCGATGAGCGATACCTTTGCCGAGGCGGGCTTGTCCTTCATGAAAACATCGTCCCTGAACAGTTCCCGATCCAGAGGGATCGTGTCGGTGCCGTCCGCAATGACGGTACTCTTTCCGTCTATCGTCCGCACTATGCTTTCGGGGCATTCATACTTTACGGAATAATCCCCGAGATCCTCCTCATCGGTGAGCGGACAGTTGAATCCGGGGT
This sequence comes from uncultured Clostridia bacterium, assembly GCA_947169455.1. The sequence goes on from CAMVPV010000029.1 coordinate 942, forward strand.
GCCCTCCGATGAAGAAAGGCATCATTTCGCTGCCGGTATTCTTCACGGAAAAAACATTTTCAAGCTTGTTCCCGTCAAGCGTGTAGGAAACCGCAAGTTCAAATCCGAACGGATATTTTCCGCGTATCGCATCATCCGGTATGAGCTTGTAAGTGATATGCTCCGCAGACTTTTCACTCACGAAAAATCTGCTGTCGCGTGCAAACCCGTGGTTCGACATGGGATATACCTTTCCGTTAACGGTGTAGGACTTGCTGTCGGTGCTGCATATAAACGGGAAAAGCACAGGTGCGTGTCTGCCCCATATATCGGGGTCAGCCTGCCAGATATATTCTGTGCCGCCGCTTTTCAGCGAAACGAGCTCCGCACCGTCGGGAACGGTAACGGCGGTCACACCGCCGGAGGTGAGCGTGAATTTTCCCGAAGCTGCGCCCTCTGCGAGTTCGGTTATGCGGCAGAGCACCTGTTCGGGAGTGTTGTCAGAGGTGTCCATATAGAAAGCGTCCGCCGCCTGTTTCAGCGGAGCGATATCGCGGTGCATATCATTGTAGTCGCGCTGATTTATATCCGCGAGCACCTCCTCGAACACCGGAGAACCGCCCTTTGCGGTGAGCTCGTCGAAGCGGCGCTTTGCACGCACCTCTGCGGACGCCGTGAGGAATATCTTCACATCGGCATCCGGCAGCACGACCGTTCCGATATCGCGTCCGTCCATTATCACATCATACTTTTCCGCAAAGGAGCGCTGGAGACCGAGCAGGAAAGCACGCACTTCCGGATACGCCGACACCGCCGAGGCTCCCATGGAGACTTCCGGCGTGCGTATGCGGTCGGAAACATCTTCGTCGTTGAGGAAAACGCGCTGTTCGCCGTCTATGTACTTTATCCCGGGTGAGATATCCTTCAGCAGAGGAGCGACCTCATCCCTGTTTCCGGGGTCGGCTCCGTCCGATAATGTATAGTACGCTATCGATCTGTAAAGTGCGCCCGTATCCACGTAGATATACCCGAGACGCTTTGCCGCTCCCTTTGCGGCGGTGGATTTTCCCGCACCTGCGGGGCCGTCAACTGCTATGCTTATCGGCATTGTGATACATCCTTTCTGTATGATCAGTAATTATGGTCTCATGTAACTTTTCGATCGTCAGTTTTTACCGTCCTGCAAGCTGCGCTATCGTTCCGCGTATAGCTTTTTCTGCGGCTTCGACCTCGTGATGAAGCTCGTCCGCAGTCATTCGGCGCGCACCGCTCCCGAAAATGATCATCTGTTCGGGTCCGTCCGAGGTAGCCACTGTGACGCGGTTCTCCTTTGAAAGCTGATGCGCGGTGCGCTCTATATACATATCGGCTGTTTCCGCTTCTTTTGTATATACTATGCTCACTCCGCAGGTATCCTCTATGTGCTCGGGCTCCTTCGTGCGGTAGGCATCGAACACTATTATCATCTCACAGCCGCGGAACCCGCGGAAATTCACAAGGCGGTTGATGAGCTCACTGCGCGCAAGGTCAAGGTTTTCAGCGGCGGTCTTTTTGAGCCTTTCCCACGAGAATATCATATTGTACCCATCGACGAGCAGATATTCGGGACCCTTCGGGACGGGCTTCGCCTTTGTGCGGGTCTGCGGCAGCTCCTTCGGAGTGCGCATGGCGTGATCCTTCCGCCGCAGTACGGGGCCGTATGTGCGCTCGAATATCTTCATCAGTTCATCGTCATCGGCAGCGCGGCGCACATAATCCTCCGCACGGGTGCGCGTTTCCTCAGCTTCGCGGAACTGCCGCCTGCCCGTTTCGGGATCGACGTGCATCATGCTGTCCGCCTCGTTCCACGGAACGGAATGCCCCGCGCCGTGCGAGCAGAACACGGAATCTGCGGTGTTGCGCAGATCGCTGTCCGGGTCGTAGCCAATTTCCGCGATGACGCTCTCGCTGTCAAGGCATACGTCATATCCTGCGGGACGGCATATGAGCCTGCCCATACCCTTGGTATAGCTTGTTACCTCGGTATGGTAGAACCTGAGCGCCGAAACGGGTGCAGTACCCGTAATGACGGTATTTTCGCCGTCCGATACGGGCGGCTCCGACTTTGCGCCCATGCGGTCGAGGTCGGTGAGGGCACGTCCCGTGTTCGCGGCGGGTATTTCCAGCCGGAAATCGTAATACGGCTCCAGCAGGACGTTCTCCGCCTTGCGCAGACCCTGACGCACCGCACGGTATGCCGCCTGACGGAAATCTCCGCCCTCGGTGTGCTTGAGGTGGGCTTTTCCTGCGGTGAGCGTTATCCTGATATCGGTTATCGGCGAGCCTGTCAGCACTCCCCTGTGAGTTTTCCCGGCAAGCTCCGAGAGTATGAGCCGCTGCCAGTTCCTTCCGAGGATATCCTCGCTGCACCCGCTGCAGAACTCTATACCTCTCCCGCGCGGGAGAGGTTCGAGCCGGAGGTGGACTTCCGCATAGTGGCGCAGCGGCTCAAAATGGCCTGCGCCGTCTGCGGGGGCAGCTATCGTTTCGCGGTAGGCTATCCTGCCCTCGCCGAGCTTTATTTCGATACCGAAGCGCTCTGAGATCAGCCGCCGCACGACCTCCGCCTGTACCTCGCCCATCAGCGCGACGGTGATCTCCTTCAGCTGTTCGCTGTAGGAAACGGTCATGGTGGGGTCTTCTTCCTCAATGGTGCGGAGTATCCTCATCATCGCCGTGTCATCGACCTCCGGGGGCGGTATCACGCGGTAAACGAGCACCGCTCCCAGGTACTGCCCGGGATCATCCGTTTCAAAGCCGAGCCCCTGCCCCGCGAAGGTGCCCGTGAGCCCCTGCACGGCGCATATCTCGCCCTGTACGGCAGTTTCAACGGCGGCGGACTTCTCACCGTTAAGTATCTTTATGCGGCTTATCTTTTCGGTAAGCTCCGTGCCGTTCCTGCCTGTATATCCTATGCTGTCCCGCACGGAAAGACTGCCGCCGGTCACCTTTATATGCGTGAGCCGCGTGCCGCCGTCATCGGATATCTTATACACGCGCGCCCCGAATATTTCCTCGGCGGGCGGGATGGGGACATACCTTTCCAGCACAGCAAGGAACTCATCTATACCGGTCAGCTTCAGTGCGGAGCCGTACATACACGGTATCAGTTCGCGGGCAGCTATCGCAGAAATGATGCTCTCATCGGAGATGACCCCGTTTTCAAGGTATTCGTTCATCATATCCTCGCTGCACAGTGAGAGTGCCTCTGCAAGCTCATCGGCGGGCTGCTTCATGAGTATGCACCTTTCACCGAGCACAGCGGTTATGCTGTTCATCGCAAGACCAACATCCGCACCCGGCATATCGGTCTTGTTGATGAATATGAACGTAGGAACGGAGTATCGTTTCAGCAGATCGGCGAGTGTGCGGGTGTGGCTCTGGACGCCGTCCGTGCCGCTGATAACGAGCACAGCGGCGTCGGTCACACGGAGCGTCCGCTCGGTCTCGCCGGAAAAATCAACGTGCCCGGGGGTATCGAGCAGGGTGAAGTCTGTATTTCCGCAGGTGAACACCGCCTGCTTTGAGAATATTGTGATGCCGCGGTCGCGTTCGATAGCGTTGTTATCGAGGAAAGCGTCCTTATGATCGACCCTGCCGAGCTTCCGTACAGCGCCGCATTTATACAGCATCGCCTCCGCAAGGGTGGTCTTGCCCGAATCGACATGAGCGAGTATGCCTATCACAGCTTTTCTTTTCATTTTCCGCCTCCCTGAGTATCATGATACCATTGTATCACATCTTTTCTGTCAATGCAAGAGAATGTGAACGGACAGCGTTTATTTTCCGCAGGGAGCGGCATTTCCGGAACGGCGGAAAATATCCCCGTAATAAAATCCTTGACAGCGTGAGAAAAATATGCTATGATATGCTTATGGAAAACATCATGAAGCCAAAGCTCCGGCTGAGGCTGAATGGTACAGTATAAAAATTCGTTCCCCGACACCGAGGGTCATATCCCCGAGGCGAAGAGATACGGCTGCATATTTCTGTATCGCAATAAGTGACATCACTCATTGTGATAACGGCTCATTTCCGTCCGGATAAGGGTCTGCTCTGCCGCATCTTTTTCAAGGTGCGTTTTTTTATGCGATATCATACTTTATAATCATATACGGAGGTATCATCATGGCAGTCTATGACCCCAAATCCCTCAGAGCAGAGGAATTCATCAATCACGAGGAAATACTTGATACGCTGAAATACGCCGATGAGCATAAGAACGATATCGAACTCATCGAAAAGATACTCGAAAAGGCAAAGCCCCGCAGAACAGAACGCGGCGTTGAATGCTCCGGGCTCACACACCGTGAGGCAAGCGTCCTGCTCGCCTGCGATATTCCCGAAGTCACCGAAAAGATGTACGACCTCGCAAAGGAGATCAAGCAGGCTTTCTACGGCAACCGCATCGTTATGTTCGCGCCGCTGTACCTTTCAAATTACTGCGTGAACAAGTGCGTTTACTGCCCCTATCACTACCAGAACAGCGATATCCCCCGCAAAAAGCTCACACAGGAAGAGGTCGCAGCAGAGGTCACCGCGCTCCAGGATATGGGACACAAGCGCCTTGCTATCGAAGCAGGTGAGGATCCCGTGAACAATCCCATTGAATATATCCTCGACTGCATAAAGACCATCTATTCCATCAAGCACAAAAACGGCGCTATCCGCCGCGTGAACGTGAATATCGCCGCTACTACCGTGGAGAATTACCGCAAGCTCAAGGAAGCAGGCATCGGTACATATATCCTCTTCCAGGAGACATACCACAAGGAAAGCTATGAAAAGCTCCATCCCGCAGGACCCAAGCACAATTACGATTACCATACCGAGGCTATGGACAGGGCTATGGACGGCGGCATAGATGATGTCGGGCTCGGTGTGCTGTTCGGTCTGGAGCTCTACCGCTATGAATTTGCGGGGCTCCTCATGCACGCAGAACACCTCGAAGCCGTTCACGGCGTAGGCCCCCATACCATAAGCGTACCGAGAGTAAAGCGCGCCTCCGATATCGACCCGTCCGTATTTGACGGCGGCATCGACGACGATACCTTCGCAAAGATAGTTGCCTGCATAAGGATATCCGTGCCCTATACCGGAATGATAATCTCCACACGAGAGAGCGAAGCCTGTCGCAGCAAGGTGCTCGGGCTCGGTGTTTCGCAGATATCCGGCGGTTCGAGGACTTCTGTCGGCGGCTATGCGGGCTACTCCGCGGATGAGCGTCCCCACGACACCGAACAGTTCGACGTTTCCGACCAGCGCTCGCTCGATGAGGTTGTCGGCTGGCTGATGAAGCTCGGATATATACCCTCCTTCTGCACCGCCTGCTACCGCGAGGGCAGAACGGGCGACCGCTTCATGAGCCTGTGCAAGACAGGTCAGATACAGAACTGCTGTCACCCCAATGCGCTCATCACATTAAAGGAATTTTTAGAGGACTACGCTTCTCCCGAAACAAAGGAGACAGGCGAAAAGCTCATAGAGGAACAGCTCGCGTTCATCCCGAATGAAAAGGCGCGCGCTAAATGTACGGAATATATCGGAAAAGTGCATAACGGCGAGCGCGATTTCAGATTTTAGAATGAAACAAATCCAGCGATCTCGTAAACGACATTAAAGATCAGCCTGAATATCACGAACAGGAACATAGGGTGTATCAGGGTGAGCAGTGCTGTTTCTTCGGCGCTCCGCTTCCTGTTCCCTATCAGGAATACGGTGAAAGCGAGAACGATGAGATACATATACCAGCGGAAATCGAAATATCCCGCAAAGCCGCGGTATATACCCAGTATCCCGCATATTATCCGGAAGATATACTCCGGTGTCGCGCCCACAAGCCGTATCATGTCAGCGGCATCGCTGTACTGCTTGCTCGGGTCATTCCCGGAGACCAGAAGCACCGTCAGGTACGGAACTATGACCGATACGGGGAACTCCCACGAGCGTATGAATTTTTCCGCGGAGAAAAGCTTTTTCCTTGACATCATCACCCATGCGCCGATGTTGATGACCAGCACTGCTGCAAAGAAGATCCGCGCCAGACTCTGAAGGTCATACAGCCACACGAGCCCGTTGAATATCATGAAAAGGAACGCGCCTATGACCTCGGCGGCTGAGAGTATCAGCATAGCAGTTGGAAATTTCACAGCAGGCTCCGCTGCTCCTGACGGCTGACCCGTTTCAGCCGCCTGACCGTGCGGGGCGGGCATCCTGTCCGTCTGACCGCCCGGGACTATCTCACCCGGCTCATTTACCTTTATGTATATCTCCTGCTGTCTTTCCGGATATATCTCGCTGTCAGGGGCTGCTCCGCTGTCCCTGCGGGGAAAGATCTCTTCATTCATGATATTTTCCTCCTGTCGCCGTATGCTTTATATGGAACATAATACACTATATATGTAAAATTGTCAATAAAGGAAGTGATATAATGCCCTCACTCAATGAAACGCCCTCCGGCGAACGCACGCGGATAGGCTTCTTCGGGAAGATGAACAGCGGAAAATCCTCGCTGATGAACGCTCTTGCGGGTCAGCAGATATCAATAGTCTCCGATGTTGCAGGCACCACCGCCGACCCCGTGAGCAAGGCAATGGAGATAAACGGCATAGGTCCCTGCCTGCTCACCGATACCGCCGGATTTGACGACACCGCCCCCGACGTCGGCGCAAAACGAGCCGCACGCACTTCCGATATCGCAGATAAGACCGATATCGCCGTGATACTCTTTTCCGATGATGATATCGCCGCAGAGCTTGCGCTTTACAGGAGATTTGAAAGGGAAAATGTTCCCGCGGCGGCTGTGCTCAGCAAATGCGATACCCGCGATACATCGGAAGCGGTGGAGCTTCTCGGAAAGGAAAATATTAAGCCGATACGCACTTCGGCAGCGGACGGCACCGGCATAGATGAGCTGCGCAGAAAACTCATCGCGCTCGCCGCAATGAGCGCAGAGAGCCGTTACATCACCGGCGACCTCGTGAGCGCGGGTGATACGGTACTTCTCGTTATGCCGCAGGATATACAGGCGCCCAAGGGCAGGCTGATACTCCCGCAGGTGCAGACGATAAGGGAACTGCTCGACCGCAGATGCATTCCGGTATGTACCTGTGCAGATACTATGGACAGTGCGCTCGCATCGATGAAGGAGCCGCCGAAGCTCATCATCACCGATTCGCAGATATACAAGACGGTATTCGACAAAAAGCCGCCCGAAAGCCGCATAACTTCATTCTCGACGCTGTTCGCGGCGTACAAGGGCGATATAGAGGAATATATCAGCGGCGCGAAAGCGTCCGACGGACTGAACGGCAGCTCGCGGGTGCTTATCGCGGAATGCTGCACCCACGCGCCCATGGAAGAGGACATCGGCAGGGTGAAGAACCCGCGTATGCTGAAAAAGAAATTCGGCGAGGGACTCGCCTTCGATGTGACAGGCGGTTCCGATTTTCCCGAAGACCTCACGAAGTACGATCTTATCATACAGTGCGGTGCGTGTATGTTCAACCGGCGCTATGTAATGTCACGCATAGCGCGCGCAAAGGAGCAGAACGTTCCGATAACCAATTACGGTGTGCTTATAGCTTATCTGAACGGTATCCTCGACAAGGCGGCTGTTCCGTACAGAGAGGATTAGCCTATGGATACGAGAGTTGCGGTGATATCCGTTATCGCCGAGAACAAGAGCAACACCGAGGAGATAAACCGCATACTGCACGAGTACAGCGACCATATAATCGGCAGGATGGGCATCCCGTACCAGAAAAGAGGGATTTTTCTCATCAGTATAGCGGTAGATGCTCCGCAGGATATTATCAGCGGACTTTCCGGACGCCTCGGCATGATAGACGGCGTGTCCGCCAAGACCGCTTACTCCAAGCTATGACCTTTTATGCCGCTTCGCGGTGTTAAGGGGGCTGTCAGCCCCTTAACGATCCCCTGACCAAAGGGGCGGGCGACCCGCTGTCTGTGATCTTTGGAAACCCAATGAAAGAAAGGCTTTATTATGGAAAAGAAAACCTTTGAAGAGTATATGAAAATGACAGAAATAGAATTAAGCCGCGAATACTGAGAACGAAATGGTATAAGGTGTCATATAAGACCGGATGATAATGAAATTAAAAAAAATTTATATGTTGCTGTTTTTGA
>CAMVPV010000030.1 GCA_947169455.1 uncultured Clostridia bacterium
GGAGGTCTGTTCATCCTCGGTACGGAACGCCACGAATCGCGCCGTATCGACAACCAGCTCCGCGGACGTGCGGGACGTCAGGGCGACCCCGGCGAGAGCCAGTTCTTCCTCTCCCTCGAGGATGACCTCATGCGTCTGTTCGGCGGAGACAGGCTCACCGGCATGATGGATTCCCTCAATGTCGAGGAGGATATGCCTATCCAGTCCAAGATGCTCACCAAGGTCATAGAGTCCTCACAGAAGAAGGTCGAGGGCAGGAACTTCGCTATCAGAAAGAATGTCCTCAATTACGACGACGTTATGTCCACACAGCGCGAGATCATCTACGGTCAGCGCGGCAAGGTTCTCAACGGCGAGGATATCCACGATTATATCCTCAAGATGATAGGCGACTGGGTAACGGACGGCGTGAATATGTATATCCTCGATGAGAATATACACGACGAATGGAACCTCGACGGTCTGCGCCAGCACTTCATAGGACTGCTCACCACCGAACAGGATTTCAGATACAGCATCGAAGACCTTGAAAATGCCACAAAGAGCGGCATCACCGAGGATCTCACCAAGCGCGCGCTCGATTTCTACGACGGACGCGAAAAGGAGATCGGCGTCGATGTGCTCAGGGAACTCGAAAGAGTTATCCTGCTCAAAGTCGTTGATATCAAGTGGATGGCTCATATCGATGATATGGATGAGCTCCGCAAGGGTATCGGACTGCGCGCATTCGGACAGAAGAACCCCGTTGTCGAGTACCGATACGAGGGCTTCGAGATGTTCGACGCGATGATAGAGTCGATACGCGAGGAAACCATCAGACTGCTGTTCACTATCCAGATAAAGAACAACGAAGAGCCCAAGAGAGAACGTGTTGCCAATCCCGATCAGCCCGGCGGCGACGGCTCCGTTTCCGGCGGAAGAAGGGTGAAGAAGGTCGGCAGGAACGACCCCTGCCCCTGCGGAAGCGGAAAGAAGTACAAGAACTGCTGCGGACGCGATCTTAAATAAACAGTATATTTGCGGAAGGAGCGGTGTCCATGCCCGTGACCGATAGATCATCATTCGTTGATGAATGCAGAAAAGAACTGACGGAACATCTGATACCCTTCTGGAACGCTCTCCGCGATGATGAGCACGGCGGGTTCTACGGACAGATGAGCAACGATCTCGTTGTCGATAAAAAAGGAATGAAGGGCGTTATCCTCAATTCAAGGATACTCTGGTTCTACTCGGCAGCTTACCGCACCCTCGGTGATGAAAAGCTGCTCGGAAATGCCCGCCACGCATACAGATTTCTTGCCGAAAAATGCCTTGACCGCGAAAACGGCGGCGTTTACTGGGCGATGAACTATGACGGAACTGTATGCGACAGCATGAAGCATACCTATAATCAGGCGTTTGCGATCTATGCGCTCTCGGAGTATTACCTCGCTTCAAAGGATAAGGAAGCGCTCGATACCGCGTTTATCCTTTTTGAAACTGTTGAGGAGAAATGCACCGACGACATCGCATATATGGAGGCTTTCTCTGCCGACTGGAAGCCCGTGCCGAATGAGGCTCTCTCAGAAAACGGGCTGATGGCGGACAAGACCATGAACACCGTGCTCCACCTGATAGAGGGATATACCAAACTGTATGAGGCTTCGGAGGACAAGCGCGTTGAAGAGCGCCTGCGTTTCCTGCTTGATATCACGGAAAAGAAGATATACGATGCACAGAACCACAAGCTGCTCGTATTCTTCGACCGCGAACTGAACGTGATCGGAGATATCTATTCATACGGTCACGATATCGAGGCGACATGGCTCATAGACCGCGCCTGCGAAACGCTCGGGGATGATGAGCTCGTATTTCACTGGCGTGAGAAAGATCTGCGAATTGCCGAGAAGATATACAACGCTGCACTTGAAAACGGTGCAGTGAACAACGAACGCGAGAATAACGTGATCAGCCGCAAAAGGATATGGTGGGTGCAGGCGGAAAGCATAGTCGGATTCATCAACGCTTATCAGCACGACCCCGACTGCAAGTATCTTGATGCAGCTCTCACTGTATGGGATTGGGTGAAAAGCTTCCAGATAGACAGGAGAGAAGGCAGCGAATGGTGGGCAGAACTCGATTTTGACGGAAAGCCTATCACCTCCGTCACCATGGTGAATGAATGGAAGTGCCCCTACCACAACGGACGTATGTGCATGGAGATCATCACAAGGGATGAACATTACAGGCACTGGTTCGGAAAGGGCATCACAGAACTTCACGAACTCTGCGATACGCCGGACAGCACGCCGCTTTCCTGCTGAACAGCTGTTCTTCAATAAATTAAGGGTGTGGTATTATGCTGATTAATATGACCGAGATCATCGTCCGTCCCGTGCTCACGGAAGCGCTCGAGGGCGTTGACTGCTGCAAGTGCGAGCGCTGCTATCTTGATATGCTGGCTATCGCGCTGAACCAGCTGAAGCCGCATTATGTCAATTCAGCAGAGGGTCAGCTCATCTCAAAAGCGAGCAACCTTACGCTCCAGAACAAGATAGATACCAACATCGCTGTTCTGAAAGCGATAAATATCGTGAGCAGAGTGCCTCACCACAACCGGCCGGACGGAGATGTCATTCCAGTAGTACCCGACACTAAATGATAGATGTAGGAGGAACATCATGCCTGTAAAGTATATTTTTGTGACCGGAGGAGTTGTTTCCGGTCTTGGAAAGGGGATCACAGCAGCGTCGCTCGGACGGCTTCTCAAAGCGAGAGGCTACAGGGTGACTATCCAGAAGTTCGACCCCTACATAAACCTCGACCCCGGTACGATGTCGCCGTATCAGCACGGTGAGGTGTTCGTCACCGACGACGGCGCCGAGACCGACCTCGACCTCGGTCACTATGAGCGCTTCATAGATGAAAATCTGTCGCTCAATTCCAATGTCACCACAGGAAAGATATACTGGACGGTGCTCAACAAGGAACGCCGCGGAGATTACCTCGGCGGTACAGTACAGGTAATACCTCACATCACAAACGAAATAAAAGACCGCGTTTACCGCGTCGGCAAGACTACCGGCACCGATATCGTCATCACCGAGATCGGCGGTACGGTCGGCGATATCGAATCAACACCCTTCCTTGAAGCGATACGTCAGGTAGTTACCGAGGTCGGCAGGGCGAACGCCATGTATATACACGTTACCCTCGTGCCCTATATCGCAGGCTCGGAGGAGCTGAAATCAAAGCCGACACAGCATTCCACGAAGGAACTGCTTTCCTTCGGGATACAGCCGAATATCATCGTATGCCGCAGCGAAAAGGAGATACCCGACGATATGCGCCGGAAGATCGCGCTGTTCTGCAACGTGCGCCCCGAGGACGTTATCCAGAACCTCACCGCGCCTTCGCTGTATGAGGTGCCGATGTGGCTCGAAAAAGAGGGCCTTGCATCGGCAGTATGCCATCACCTCGGACTTGAGGACAGAAAGCCCGACCTCTCCGACTGGGTGGAAATGGTCGAACGCACCAAGCGCGCCGAAAAGAAAGTGACAATCGGCCTTGTCGGAAAATACGTAATGCTGCACGATGCATACCTTTCGGTCGCTGAAGCGCTCCGTCACGGTGGTATCGTAAATGATGCAGAGGTCGATATAGAATGGATAAATTCCGAGGAGATACGCGAGGACAACGCCGCTGAAATGCTTGGCGGCTGCGACGGCATAATCGTTCCCGGCGGATTCGGCGACCGCGGCATCGAGGGAATGATACATTCGGTAAGATACGCGCGCGAGAACAAGGTGCCGTATTTCGGCATCTGTCTCGGTATGCAGATGGCTGTGATAGAATATTCGAGGAACGTGCTCGGTCTTTCGGGCGCTAACTCCACCGAATTCGGAGATACCCCCTACCCTGTGATAGATATCATGGAGGATCAGAAGGAGATCACCGAAAAGGGAGGCACAATGCGCCTCGGTCTGTACCCCTGCAAGCTGGCTGCGGATTCCCAATGCCGCAGGATATACGGCGAGGAGCTCATATATGAACGCCACCGCCACCGCTGGGAATTCAACAACGCATACCGCACACAGCTCGTAGATGCCGGACTTTCGATAGTCGGTCTCTCGCCGGACGAAAAGCTGGTCGAGATAATCGAGGTGAAGGATCATCCGTGGTTCGTGGGAGTGCAGTTCCATCCGGAATTCAAATCCCGCCCAAACAAGCCGCAGAAGCTGTTCGCGGACTTTATAAGAGCGTCGCTTGAAAATTCAGGCAAAAAATGATAAGCATATAAAAAGTATGATCCGCGTTTGTTACTGAACGACCGCGGATTTTACTATATAATAATTCAGATATTCCGGCAGGTGATATAATGAAGATACCGTCCGACCCTAATATACTTTTCAGCTATATAAATACGATGCTGCGCGACAATTACAGCAGTCTTGAAGCCCTGTGCGACGATGCGGACATCTCCCCTGCGGAGATAACGGAGAAGCTCGCCGCGATAGGCTACCGTTACGATGAAGATAAAAACGCATTCACAGCGTCCTGAATGAGGAGTGTTACGGTTGCAGAATTCCGATAAAAAACATGACAGCCGATACAGGATGATGACCGAAACGCCCGTAAAAAAACTGATATGCAGACTTGCCGTGCCTACTATAATCAGTATGCTCGTTACCGGCTTCTACAATTCTGCTGATACGTTCTTCGTTGGAAAAATATCCACCGAAGCCACCGCTGCCGTGGGGATCGTTTTCTCGGTAATGGCGGTGATACAGGCGATGGGCTTCTTCTGCGGACACGGCTCCGGCAACTACATTGCGCGAATGCTCGGCTCGGGCGATGTGAAAGAAGCAAACGAGGCTGCATCGACCGGGTTTGCTATGGCACTGATACTCGGTGTCGTAACGGCGGTGACCGGGATAATATTCTCCGGTCAGATAGCGCACGCGCTTGCGGGCAATGTCTCCGCGCAGACCATAGAGGATTCGCGCAGCTATATGAGGATAATCCTGCTCGGTGCTCCGCTGATGATGGGGCAGTTCGTGATAAACAATCAGCTTCGCTTTCAGGGAAACGCGATGTACGCTATGATAGGACTGATGGCGGGCGCAGTCATGAACGTCGGGCTCGACCCGCTGCTGATATTCGTATTCGGCATGGGAGTGAACGGTGCGGCGTGGGCAACAGTGGGCGGTCAGACGATGAGCTTCATCGTGCTTCTCATCGGTCTGATGAAAGGCGACAATATACGCCTCAGCATAAAGAATGTACGGCTGAACGCTCATTATATAATCGAGATCGTCAACGGCGGCTGCCCTTCGCTGTTCCGTCAGGGGCTCGCTGCGATATCGACCATACTGCTGAACAAGGCAGCGGGCGACCTCGGCGGCGACGCTGCTATCGCAGGTATGTCCGTTGCCACAAGGGTGCTCATGATGGTATCAAGCGCGCTGATAGGCTTCGGACAGGGATTTCAGCCGATGTGCTCGTTCAATTTCGGCGCAGGGCTCGGCAAGCGCGTGAAAGAGGGCTATTTCTTCTGTGTGAAATACGGCACGGCGTTCCTGCTGATAGTGGCATCGGGGTGCTTCATATTCGCACCGCAGATTATCACCGCTTTCCGCAATGACCCCGAGGTCGTCACGGTAGGGAGCGCAGCGCTGAGATTTCAGGCGTGCACACTGCCGCTGATGGGCTTCACGGTAATGACGAACATGATGCTTCAGAGCATGGGCAAGGGATTGAAGGCATCGATAACATCATCGGCGCGCAACGGCATATTCTTCATCCCGTTCATACTGGTGCTGCCGGTATTGCTCGGCATCACGGGCGTGGAGATCACGCAGGCGTGCGCCGATGTCTGCTCGCTGCTGCTCGCGGTGCCGTTCGCGGCGGGCGAGCTGAAAAGTCTTTCCGGAATGGAGGCAAAGCAATGAGATGCAGGATAGGCTCACTGTATATATGCGTAAAGGATATGGATCGTGCAATAGATTTTTATGAGAGATTCTTTGAGCAGCCCGTTTCGGAGCGCGGCGATATATACAGTGTTTTTGACATATCCGGCTTCAGATTCGGTCTGTTCGCATACCTTACCATGAATGAGCCGCATAGCTACGGGAGCAATATCCTGCCGAGCGTAAGCGTTGACAGCCTTGAGGTATTGATGCATAAGACCGCTGACAAAGAGATATGTTTCCCTCTGACGCACATCGGAAACAACTGGGTCGCAGAATTTGCCGATACGGAGGGAAACCATATCGAGATCACAGCGCCGTACAACAATGAGGTGATATCATGAATGTTATCGAACTTATGGAAAAACGCAGGAGCTATCGGGGAAAATACAGACCCGACCCCGTTCCGCGCGAGGATCTCGTCACAATAATGAAAGCAGGGCTGAACGCGCCCTCCGGCTGCAACAAGCAGACAACGAGCCTTATCGCCGTTGATGACAGCGAGGTGCTCGGAAGGCTGCACGCAGTCATCGACCCGCCCGTCGGGGAGACTGCTCCCGCTGCGATATGCGTGCTCACACAGAGGATAAACGCCTACCGTGACAAATGCTTCGCAGTGCAGGATTATTCCGCAGCTATCGAGAATATGCTCCTCGCAGCCGAAGAGCTCGGCTACCGCAGCTGCTGGTTCGAGGGGCATATCACCGACGATGATGACATCGCGGGGAAAATGGCGGAGATACTCGGCGTTCCCGCCGGGTACGAGCTGGTATGCTTTCTTCCGCTGGGAAGGGCGGAAAGCGAGCCCGCCGCTCCGAAAAAGAAGCCGTTTGAGGAAAGAGCATTCTTCAACAGGTTCGGCAAATGATATTTTTCCGGGAGACAGACAAGAACGTCTGTCTCCCGGTATTTATAAATTCTGCTGAAAAATTTGCGAAAAGCCCTTTACAAACGCAAAAATGTGTGATATAATATTATAAGTTATGTGCGCGCTGTTTCCGGCGGGCGCATATTATCCCCGTCCCGGCTTTCGGGTAACGCCCTTTACAGGGAAGAATGCCTGCCGAATACTGAGACGGAGGAAATATTTTAAAGAGGTGTTTTTACCATGATGCTCAAGGAAGAAAAGTCCGCTATCATTGCGGCAAACAAGACAAGCGAAAATGACACGGGATCGCCTGAGGTACAGATCGCTATCCTCACAAAGAGAATAAACGACCTTACCGAACATCTGAAGATCCACAAGAACGACCACCACTCCAGAAGAGGTCTTCTCAAGATGGTAGGTCACAGACGCAACCTCCTCAAGTATCTTCAGAAGAAGGATATCAACAGATACCGCGCTATCATCGAAAAGCTCGGCATCCGTAAGTAATTCCGCAGGATCGGTCGGTCCGGGGGCGCTACTGCGCTCCCGGGTGACGGCCTTTGCTGCGGATAGACAGGATATCGGCGCGTGCGTTTCGCCCGCGAACGGAGCGGCATGGTTATTTCTTGATTTTAATATGTTCCCCGATGTACGGGCGATATATTAAAGTTAAGAAATAATCCTTCCTGCCGCTTTTGCAATAGTCAAGTAAAAAAGTATTATATGGAGGGAAACAGTATTTATGTTTGAGAATCACAAGATATTCAAAACAGTATATGCCGGAAGAGAACTGACAGTCGAAACAGGCAAGACCTGCGGTCTTTCCAACGGTTCGTGCTGGGTGACCTGCGGCGAGACAGTCGTTATGGCAAACGTCACCGCAAGCGTCAAGCCCAGAGAGGGCATCGATTTCTTCCCCCTTTCCGTTGATTATGAGGAAAGGCTGTATTCCGTGGGAAGGATCCCCGGCTCTTTCACCAAGAGAGAGGGCAAGCCCTCCGAAAAATCCATACTCACATCGCGTATGGTCGATCGCCCCATCAGACCTCTCTTCCCCAAGGATATGAGGAACGATGTATCGGTAGTAATGACAGTCCTCTCGGTCGATCCCGACAACTCTCCCGAAATACTCGGCATGATAGCGACATCTATCGCCATCTCGATCTCCGATATCCCGTGGAACGGTCCTATCGCAGGTATCAGCGTGGGTCTTGTTGATGGAGAGTTCGTGCTCAACCCGACACTTGAACAGCGCGCAAAGAACGACCTCAACCTCACCGTTGCAGGTACTGCCGAGAAGATCGTTATGATCGAGGCAGGCGCGAACGAGGTCGATGATGAGACTATGCTCAACGCTATCATCACCGGTCATAAGGAAATACAGAAGATGGTAGCCTTCATCTCCGATATACAGAAGGAGATCGGCAAGAAGAAGTTTGAATTCGAGTCGATGGAAGTCGATCACGATATGTTTGACGCTATCGAGGAATTCGCTGCCGAAAGAGTGAAGTTCGCTCTCGATACAAACGACAAGAACGTCCGCGAGGAAAGGCTCAACCCCATAAAGGACGACATCCATGCGAAGTTTGACGAGCAGTACCCCGAAAAGATCGCTATGATCGACGAGTGCATCTACAAGCTCCAGAAAAAGATCGTCCGCAACTGGCTCTATGAGGGCAAACGCGTTGACGGCAGAGGAATCGACGAGATACGTCCCCTCGCCGCAGAAGTGGGACTTCTCCCCCGCGTTCACGGCTCGGGTCTTTTCACCAGAGGTCAGACACAGGTGCTCACGATAGCTACTCTCGGTCCTGTAAGCGATGCACAGCGCATCGACGGACTTGACGAGGAAGATTCCAAGAGATATATGCACCACTACAATTTCCCGTCCTACTCGGTAGGCGAGACAAAGCCTTCAAGAGGACCCGGACGCCGTGAGATCGGTCACGGTGCTCTCGCAGAGCGTGCTCTCGAACCCGTTATCCCCTCCGTTGAGGAATTCCCCTACGCGCTCAGGCTCGTTTCGGAAGTGCTCTCCTCCAACGGTTCCACATCGCAGGGCTCGATCTGCGGCTCTACACTTGCTCTCATGGACGCAGGCGTTCCGATAAAGGCTCCCGTGGCAGGCATCTCCTGCGGACTTATCACACGCGACGACGGCAGCTTCATGACCATGGTAGATATCCAGGGTCTTGAGGACTTCTTCGGCGATATGGACTTCAAGGTAG
>CAMVPV010000031.1 GCA_947169455.1 uncultured Clostridia bacterium
AGAAGAACAAGAAAAATGATCCCGACAGGATCGAGATGAGCAAGTACTGCAAGTTCTGCAAGAAACACACTCTTCACAAAGAGACCAAGTAAGCGGGGTGCTTAACGGAAATGGCAAAATCTAAGAAGTCTGCCAAGAAGGGTTCTTCCAAAAAGAACACCGGCGCAAATGCGGCAGCAAAAGTCCCTTCCGAAAAGAAAAACACCGTTTTAGCCGCCGCTGAAGCCAAGGCTGAGAAGATCGTCAAGTCCTCGGACAGCGCGGACAAGCAGAAGGGCGCTAAAAAGCAGAACGGTATCGTACGCTATTTCAAAGAGCTGAAAAGCGAATTCAAGAAGGTCGTATGGCCTTCCCGCAAGACCGTTGTCAATAATACCACGGTCGTGCTCATCGCTATGGTGATAAGTTCCCTCGTTATATGGGGACTTGATTCCGCTTTCGTGGCTCTGCTCGATATGATAATCAGATGATCCAAGAAGGAAGATGAAGATGTCAGAAGAAGCAAAATGGTATGTTGTCCACACTTATTCCGGATATGAGAACAAGGTCGCACAGACCATAATGAAAGTGGTAGAGAACCGCAAGCTCCACTCTCTCATCACCGAAGTAATGGTCCCCACCGAGACCGCCGTAGAACAGACCGAGAGCGGCAGGATGCATGAGGTAGAGCACAAGGTGTTCCCCGGATATGTCCTCGTGAAGATGATACTCACCGACGATTCGTGGTATGTGGTAAGGAACACAAGAGGCGTTACCGGATTCGTAGGTCCCGGCTCGAAGCCCGTTCCGCTCACCGAAAAGGAAGTTGCGGCGCTCGGCGTTGAAAGGGAAAAGAGCGTGGAGATAACCTTTGCTGCGGGCGACAGCGTAAAGATATCCGCAGGTCCCATGAGCGGATTTGTGGGTACTGTTCAGTCTATCGATACGGAGGCTATGACCGTCGATGTACAGGTCTCCATGTTCGGAAGAGAGACCCTTGCCACACTCGATATATCCCAGGTGGTAAAGGAAGATCTCTGATAGTTCGTTTTTTTCACGGCATCGCCGCGGCGCGGTGATATGCCTATCGTTTAATTAATTGGAGGTGTGCGTTTATGGCACAGAAAGTAGTTGGCTTGATAAAGCTTCAGATAGCAGCGGGAAAAGCTACCCCTGCTCCCCCGGTTGGCCCTGCACTCGGTCAGCACGGTGTGAACATCATGGCGTTCACAAAAGAATTCAACGAAAGAACCAAGAATGATATAGGTCTTATAATCCCCGTTGTTATCACGGTTTATGCAGACCGCTCGTTCTCATTCATCACAAAGACTCCTCCTGCCGCAGTCCTCATCAAGAAGGAACTCGGCATAGAAACAGCTTCCGGCGTGCCCAACAAGACAAAGGTCGGACAGCTCACAAAGGCTCAGGTACAGAAGATCGCTGAGATCAAGATGCCCGACCTCAACGCAGCAAGCCTTGAGGCGGCTATGAGCATGATCAAGGGAAGCGCACGTTCGATGGGCGTTACGGTCGAGGAATGATCGTCGTCCCCGTAATATCAGTGGGAGGCAGTGTCCGAACAGTCCGCATAACGCGGGATCACCACTTTCAGGAGGAATTTTGATAATGAAACACGGAAAGAAATATATGGAAAGCTTAAAGGCGATCGACCGCACCAAGGTGTATGATTCTAATGAAGCACTCGGTATCGCCTGCGCAAACGCAAAAGCAAAGTTTGATGAAACAGTAGAGGCTCATATCCGCCTCGGCGTTGACTCCCGTCACGCTGACCAGCAGGTAAGAGGCGCCGTTATCCTTCCCAACGGAACCGGTAAGAATGTAAGAGTACTCGTATTCTGCAAGGAAGAAAAGTACGATGATGCAAAGAATGCAGGCGCTGATTTCGTAGGCGGTCAGGATATGGTCGATAGGATCATGAAGGAAAACTGGATGGATTTCGATGTCGTTATCGCATCACCCGATATGATGGGTCTTGTGGGACGTCTCGGTAAGATCCTCGGACCCAGAGGCCTTATGCCGAACCCCAAGGCAGGTACGGTATCTCCCGACGTTGCAAGGGCAGTTACCGAGGCTAAGGCAGGTAAGATCGAGTATCGTCTTGACAAGACAAACATCATCCACTGCCCCATCGGAAAGGTCTCCTTCGGCGCAGAGAAGCTCGACGAGAACCTCAATGCTCTCCTTGAAGCAGTTGCTAAGGCTAAGCCCGCTGCTGCAAAGGGAACATACTTCAAGTCCTGCACCGTTGCAACAACAATGGGCGTAGGTATCTCCGTAGCTACCACAAAGTACGGTGTCTGATCCGCTGAGCGAGCGGCGGCGCGTTCTCGCGTTCTTATTACTCAGGCAATCAAAATATTGGCTTTGCGATGATACCGTTCATGCAAATGCAGAAATTGGATCTTGTAACGATCAAATCATATAATTGCCGAAGTAAAAATCAGTAAATATTATTGAATACCCGCATTTGTCGAAAAAAACAAATGCGGGTATTTTTATTTGACTTTTATTATACTATCATCTTTAATATTGTATATATTGATATATCTTGACATTTCAAAAACAAGTTATTATAATATTGTTAAGTAAAACGATATGAGGTGATATCATGAAAAAAATTGAAACGGAAAGGCTTTATCTCCGCAGGGTCGTGCCGGAGGACACGCGCTCGATATATGAAAACTGGGCGAACGACCCCGAGGTCGCAAAATATGTCACATGGAACGCGCATACCGATATCTCAGCCACCGAAAAATTTATGGAGTTCATTCAGGGCAGATATGAAAATGGCGAAAAATACATCTACGGAATGGAACTGAAAGCGGACGGCTCGCTCATCGGTATGATAGAGGTGGTCGCCTTCTACGATGACATGTACCCCGTTATCGGCTACTGCTCCGGCAGGAAATGGTGGGGGAACGGCTATATGACCGAGGCGCTGAAAGCAGTTATAAATAAACTTTTCTCGGACGGATACGAGCGCATCGTGATAGGCGCAGTAAAGGAAAACATCGGAAGTCACCGCGTTATCGAAAAGGCGGGATTTACATATACCGGCAGCGAGGAGCGCGCTCTCTCCGCCGCAAAGCCCGATATCGTTACTGTTGACCATTTCGACTTCAAAAAAACGGACTATGATGCACGGATAAAATGACAGCGGGGTGTTCCTATGGAAATCAAAGCCGCAAAAGCCGCAAAGATCATCTTTATAATATCGTTCCTGCCGGCGGCGGCGATACTGCTGTACGCTTTTTACGGCTTGTTCTTTGATGTCGAGGTGCTTTTCGGATATGAATCGGGGACGACGGCGTTCCGCGATGTCATATTGCTTTTCGGACTGGTATTCACCTGCTATATCCCCGTTCTGCCGATATGCCTTGTCTATCAGATAATTTATATACTGAGACTCCGGCTCTGTAATAAAAAACCGCAGATGGCGGGGGTCGGAAAAATGTTCGCGGTGACAGGCATTGCCGCCGCTGTTATCATAGGTATCGCCGCGTTCCCGACTATAAGATATTATGTGCAGGATTACGCAGAAAACAGTGCCGCACAGAAAATGTACTATAAATATTGTGACGAAAGGATAGATTACAATACAAACGTACAGCAATGCGGCGGTGTTATGGGGATCAAAGGACAGGAGCACAACTGCATAATGGTCGATCACGACAGGCACAGGATAGGCTTCATAGCGTGCGATCGTCCCGAATATCACGAGATAATGCTGACCGATGCTGCAGAAAATACAGCCGAAGCCGAACGGATAAAGTCGGAGTACTATGTGCAGAGCGTATTTCCGCTGGAAAAAGGGCGGCTCATCACATTCTGTACCGGACCTGAAAACTCTCACCGCACTATTGCCATGCTGCTCGAATACAATGACGGCACGGTGTATTACGCTTCGGCGCTTACGGATAAGGACACCGGATATGAAATATATCTCGGGCTGGACAGATCGCAGTATTATTCGGAAAATCAGCTTAAATACGATGAGGCTTTCGTTGAAGCTCCATAAACGATACAGACGGGAAACATCCGGTGCAGCCGGATCGTTCTGCCTTGACAACGGAAGTATAATAGGATATAATTACAATGGCGGATATTGATCGCCTATCTTATATCCAGAGGTCAGGAACCAAAAATGACATTCAGTATATATTATGTGTTACAGATAATCGGGATACTCCTTCCAGCGGCGGGGCTTGCCGCCCTGCTGATAAACCGCGAGCAGAACGCACCCTCGCTTCGGCTCGCCGTAGCTGATGCAGGCTGTCTGATAATGAACAGTGCGTACTTCCTTATGATCACCGCAAAGGATGAATCCGGCGCGGATGCTGCCTTCAAGATGGAGGCGGCGGGAAATATGCTCTACTTCATTTTCTTCCTGCTTTTCGTAGGAACATACCTGCGGATATCCATGCCGAAGCTGATCCCTGTGCTGTGGGCTGTCTTCGAGTGCTTCTTCATGACCGCATACTGGTCGGAAAATATCCGCTCCGGGATGATCGGCAGACTGATGTTCTATTCCGACCTTGATTCCGGAATACATTCGGTGCGGAATATCCCTGCCGTGTTTTACTATATCCGCAGCGGGCTGCTTCTCCTGCTGCTGATCGCCGGGATAGCATACACACTGAAAAAGCATCACAGCGCGAGCACATCGGAGGACAAACATTCACTTGTGCTGCTTGTTCTCGGACAGGCAGCGGTCACTGTTCCCTTTGCGGTGCAGCTGATAAGGATACACTTCACGATCCCCGCCTACGATATAGTTCCGCTGGCAGCATCTGTCTCTGTATCAGTGATGATATTCAGCTTCATGAAGGGAGAATTCTACGGCGTCACAGATATCGGACGGCAATGGGTCTCCGATCAGATGAAGAACGCATACGTCCTCACCGACAGCGCCTACGGCTATCTTGATTCCAACAACATAGCCGAGGAGCTCTTCCCCGAACTGAACGAGTGTGAGATAAAGGAGCTCATTCCGGTCAGTTTGTATGAGATGTTCACCTCGGATGAGAGCTATTACAATATCGGTGACAGATACTATAACAAAGAGGTGCGCGATCTGCACAGCAGCAGCAATTCTGTTTCCGGCTACGGTATGTTCCTTGAAGACGTCACCGAGGAGCGGGAGCGCATAAATTACCTGAAGGACTACAACACCCGCCTTATGGATGACATAAACAAAGCGACCAAGCATCTTCGTGTCGTACAGGATTCCATAATCACAGGCATAGCGAGCGTTGTAGAAAGCCGCGACAACAGCACCGGCGGACACATCAACCGCACGAGCACCGTTGTAAAGATATTTGCGAGAAAACTTATCGACACACCCGATGTTATGTATCAGCTGCATATCGACCGTCAGTTCCTTGAAAACGTCGAAAAAGCAGCACCTATGCACGACCTCGGAAAGATAGCGGTGGATGATGAGATACTCCGCAAGCCCGGCAGGTTCACCGACGAGGAATATGCAAAGATGAAAAAGCATTCCGAGGAAGGCGCAAAGGTGCTCAAAAGGGTGCTCATAGAATCTGACGACCTCGATTTCGTGAATATAGCGATAAATGTGGCACATTATCATCACGAGCGCTGGGACGGCCGCGGCTACCCGAATGAACTGTCGGGAGAAGCCATACCGTTGGAGGCGCGCATCATGGCGCTTGCCGATGTATTTGACGCGCTCGTGAGCAAGCGCTGCTACAAGGAGGCTTTCGGCTATGACAAGGCTTTCTCGATAATCGAAGAGGGACTTGGTACACAGTTCGACCCCGTTCTCGGAAAGGTGTTCATAGAATGCCGCCCCGAGCTTGAAGCATACTACAACATATCACAATAGGATAACTCCCGGGAGCCTTTGCTTTCCGCAGCGGAACGGCAGAGGCTCCTTTTCTGTCAGCCGCCTCAGGCGTCTGACAGCACCCTTATCGAACAGATATTGCCGCTGTACTTTTCGTATGTACCTATGCTGCCCGTTTTTCTGACATACGGGTCAAGCTTGTCCGTTTCAACGATGAATTCGACCATATCCCCCATGCCGCCGCTCATGGGACGGTATCGGTTCGTGCTGTCGGTGTCCCTGTCCGCCTTGATATCGCCCGCGACAGCGGTGAAACTCTCCCCGCTGTCGAGAGTTATCTCAAAGCGTATCCCGCACCGTTCGGCGTAGGCAGTACCCACCGCGATGCATACATCGTCGTTCACGCGGCGTATGCCGTCGCTGTCGGTGAAAGCCTCCTGCTGGAGACGATACTGGTCGGAGCCCCTGTCGGTGATTGTGCGGTAATCCATATAGCTCTTGAATGATGTGTCGATATCTTCGGGCAGATTGAGATATTTTTCCGATACAGCCGACACCGCAGCGGACATCATGGAGAGGGCGGTCAGTGCGGAGAGGATAGATGCAGTTTTCTTTTTCATAGATATTACCTGTCCTTTCTTTGTACGGTGCCCTTTCTTTCGCGGGCACCTGTTACATTATATGCCTGCCGCACCGCGAACAGTGCTGAATCCCGGCGGGCGGCGGGGTGCCCCGCGGTCATCTCGCGTTGTTACTGAATAACATTTGTTCGGTGACAGCCGCGTTTTTTTCTGAAAAAATCACTCCACAATGGGGGTGAATCGATAAACGTTCCGAAGGAACGTTACAGTCCATTTGCAGACTGTTTCAAGAGGAGTGAGGAACATAGTCAACAGTATCCAAGATACTGTTGACTTGCAAGAGAGGGCGCTTTCCTTCCCCAAACCCTTTAAATTGTAGTTAATGGATAATAAACACGCGGTTTTCCGAAAAAATTTCAAAAAAGGGTTGCATTTTCCGGAAAGGTGTGATATAATATTATAAGTACACTGATAGTTAAGCCAAAAGATCGGAGCAATCCGGTCTTTCTTGTTTGTTCGGAGGTATGCTTATGGCAGAAAAAAAGCGCAGGGGCGGTAATATCGCCGCGCGCGCCGAGGATATCGCAAGACCGATCGCCGAAAAGCTCGGGTTGGATATCTGGGACGTTGTATATGAAAAGGAGGGCGCCTGCCGCTATCTGCGGGTGCTCATCGAAAAGCCGGAGGGCGTCGGTATGGACGACTGTGAGGCGCTGTCAAGACCGCTCTCGAAGGCGCTCGATGACGCCGACCCTATCGATGACAGCTATATCCTTGAAGTCGGCTCGCCCGGTCTGGGCAGACGTCTCAGGCTCCCGCGGCATTTCCGTGAATATATCGGCTGTCCCGTGCGCATAAGATATATCCGCGAGGCAGACGGCGTGAAGGAATTCATCGCCGTAATGACCGCATACGATGAGGATAAAGCTGAGATCACTGCCGTATGCGACGACGACTCCGAAAAAACGATAAAGCTTTCCGACACGGCTTTCGTAAAGCTGTGCGACGACGAAGATTTTGATGAATATCTCACCGATGAAGATGAAGCCTGATCTATGACAATTTTATAACAGGAGGAATTGCACAAAAATGGATAAAATGGATAAGGAAATATTTGACGCCCTTGAGCTTCTCGCTCACGAAAACGGCATACCGATGGATATGCTCCTCGAAAAGATAAAGCAGGGCGTGCTCAAGGCAGTCAAGAAGGAATATCCCGACTGCGAGGAATTCACCAGCATAAACATCGACCCCGACAAGCGCGAATTCAGCGTTATCGTGATGAGAAACGTCGTGGATGACGAGCCCACATACATCAACGAGATAAACATCGATGAAGCGAAAACCATCGACAAGAACGCCGTTGTCGGCGATGTGATACCGTACAAGTTCCCTACCGCGAAGTTCGGAAGAGTTGCCGCACAGTTCGCAAAGCAGTCGATACGCCACGATATAAAGGAATTTGAAAAGAACCGCATACTCGAACAGTACAAGGACAAGGAACATGAGATACTCTCCGCTGTGGTGCAGAGGATAGAACCGGTCACCGGAAACGCTACCCTCTCCATCGACAAGGACGAGGTATATCTGTTCAGGAACGAGATGATACCCGGCGAAACACTCAATGTGGGCGATATCGTGAAGATATATGTGGTCGGCATAATGAACCCCGACAGAAAGCCCACCATCAAGATCTCCAGAACACACAAGGACCTCGTGAGAAGGCTGTTTGAGCTGGAGATACCCGAGATATACGACGGCACCGTTGAGATAAAGTCGATATCAAGGGAGGCAGGTTCGAGAACAAAGATAGCCGTGTGCTCGAACGACCCCAACGTTGACCCCGTAGGCTCCTGCATAGGACCGAGACGTTCACGTATATCGAAGATATCCGAGGAACTCAACGGAGAAAAGATAGATATAATAGTATATGACGAAGACCCCGCGGTATTTGTAGCGAAGGCGCTCGCTCCCGCAGAGGTCAGGTCGGTGGAGATACCCGAGGGCGAGGAGCGCATCTGCCGCGTGACCGTTCCCAATAACCAGCTTTCGCTCGCTATCGGAAACAAAGGTCAGAACGCCAAGCTCGCCGCAAGGCTCACGGGCTACAAGATAGACATCAAGCCCGAAACACCGCCGCCCGGCGAGGAGTGAGGATATGCCCGCAGTAAAAAAAATACCCATGAGGATGTGCCTCGGGTGCAATAAGATGAAACCCAAGAAGGAGCTCATGAGGGTGGTCAGGTCTCCGGAAGGCGATATCTCCGCAGACTTCACAGGGAAGAAGTCCGGAAGGGGCGCTTATATATGCGCTTCGCCCGAATGTGTGAGAGCCGCCGAAAGATCGCACAGGCTCGAAAAAAGCTTCTCGTGCAGGATATCCGCCGAGGTTTACCGCGAGCTTGAAAGGGCAGCATCGGAAGCGCCGGACGCGGGAGAATA
>CAMVPV010000032.1 GCA_947169455.1 uncultured Clostridia bacterium
CCACCGAGATCTACACTCTTTCCCTACACGACGCTCTTCCGATCTATCTCCTCATCGCCGCAGTAGCCGAGACCCGAATCCACATCGATCTCATCGATATCATACAGGAACTCCGGCAGTACTCCGGATCTGTTCTTCGGTGCTGCAGAAGCTTTTTCCGTGTCTGCTGCCTGTACGGCTTCGTCATCAGCCGGCTGCTTCAGTTTTTCGGGAGGGAGCAGTTCCATTATCATTTCTTCGAGCCTCCCCGCATCGATAGGCTTTGTGAGGTAATCGCTGAATCCGTCCGCTATGTAGCTTTCACGCGCGCCGGAAATGGCGTTCGCGGTGAGACATATCACGGGAGTGCCTGCGTTCAGGAAATTCTCGGTGTCCTGCATCTCGCGCAGGGTCTCAACGCCGTCCTTGCGCGGCATCATGTGGTCGAGGAATATGATATCGTATTTCTTCTTATTTGCCATTTCTATGCATTCGTCGCCGCTCTCCGCGGTGTCGATCTGCACGCCGGTCTTTTTGAGCAGGCTTTTGAATACGAGCAGGTTTATGGGGGTGTCATCGACCGAGAGTATCTGTGCATCGGGGGCGTAGAACTTCGCCTTATAGACCTTGTGCACATCGCCGGGGTTCTTGAGCGACGCTGCAAATTCACCGATGGGATCGTGCTTTACCACGCGCTGTTTCAGTTCAAAGCTGAAAACCGAGCCCTCTCCATAGACGCTCTTCACCCTCAGGGTGCTTCCCATCAGCGAGAGCAGGCGCTGTGTAATGCTTATCCCGAGACCGGTACCCTCTATGCTGCGGTTGCGTTCTTCCTCAACGCGCTCAAACTCAGAGAACAGCTTGTTGATGTCCTCGGGCTTTATGCCTATGCCTGTATCGCGCACCGAAACGCAGAGGATGATGTATTCCGGCTGATCTTCGATTTCCTTGTAATCGACCGAGAACACTACCTTGCCCTTTTCGGTATATTTAACGGCGTTGGTGAGCAGGTTTGTGATTATCTGCTTCAGGCGTATCTCATCGCCGTGGAGTATTGAGGGCATATTGCTGCTGCACTTTGCTTCAAGCAGCAGCCCCTTGCTGTCGGCGCGCGTCTGTACCATGTTCACGAGGTCGTTCAATACCGATGCGAGCTCGTAATCTACGGGTATTATGTCCATCTTGCCAGCCTCTATCTTTGAGAAATCGAGTATGTCATTAATAATGCCGAGCAGTGTATTTCCGGAGGTCTTTATGCTTTCGGAATATGCAAGTATCGTATCGTCGCTGCATTCACGCAGGACCATCTCGTTCATGCCGAGAATGGCGTTTATGGGTGTGCGTATCTCGTGGGACATATTCGAGAGGAACGTGGATTTTGCTTCATTTGCTGCGACTGCCCTGTCGGACATATCGCGCAGTGCATCGCGCGAGCGCTTTTCCTTGTCGATATTTTCGAGCATCCACAGCACATGGGTTATCTTGCCGTTCTCATCGCGCTCCGAGACTATGTAGCGCGCTCTTACCCAGATATTTCCGTAGCTGAGATATTCAAGGGTGGTGGTGTTTTCTTTTCCGAGCCGCGTGTCCAGCTTGGACATATCCGCGAAATTGATGGCGGCGGGCTTGGTAGGGCTTTCGGGCAGCCCGCGCATGATATTGAAGAAAATCTCCTGCATATTGTGGTCGCAGGCGGCGACAGCCTTGGCTATCGCGGGATTGCGGTTCTTTATCTCGATCACCGAATCATTCACGATATCGAGGTCGCAGAGGGATATGTATATATCCGCTGCGGAGGAAAGCTGAACGGTCAGCTTTTCGGCGATGGCATTCTTCCTGTTGTTCATTATGAAGAGGTAAAGGAGTATGCATACCGTGATGACCATTATTATGGCTGTTATCGCGAACAGCAGCTTCAGCGGGCGGAAAGCTTCGGTAGCATCGATTATCGAGACGCTGTGCCAGTGGTCGCCTATGCCTATCGCATACACGATATATTCTGTGCCGTTCAGATTTATCTGGAAATGGCAGTCCTTCTGGGAAAGTATCCTGCCGATAGTGGTGGCTTCAACGCTGCCTTCTTCTTCAAGATAGCTGTGACCCAGCATGGAGCGGTCGGAGTGTGCGGCAACAACGCCCCTGTTGTCTATGACCATTTCGGTGATGCCGTTCTTTTCATCTGAGGAGTGTTCGGTGATGAACTGCATCATATCGAGGTTGATATCGAGAGCGACCACACTTTCGCCGTCGTTGAGCATCTTGGATATCGTCATCACGACAGCGCCGGTCTGTGCATCAAGGTACGGCTCCACAAGTGTTATCTCGCCCTTCTTTTCCCGTGCGAGTACATACCATAAGCGTTCGGTGGGCACATAGTCGTCATCGGGCTCCCACAGTGCGCCGTCATAGTATTCACCCTGCACATATCCGTACAGACCGGTGTAGTTGGCGTCGATGGCGCCCTGCACACATTCGGTCTCCTTCACCATGAAGTCGAGTATCTCATCGTGACCTGCGCCCTTTGAGAGTATGGATTCCACGGAATAGCCTGTCAGCTTTACGCAGTCCATTGCAGTAATGAGGTAGCGGTCGAACTCCTCTGCCGACTGAACGGCGCTGAGCTCGCCCCTGGTGATGATGCTGTCCTTCTGGGCAGAATACAGTCTTACTGAGTATATGAGTATCATCACGACGAAAAACAGCGTGACCATTATGGCAGCAACAACATTTTTGACTTTCGCTTTGCTGAGTACTATTTCAGCGTTGGCAACATCAAGTTTTTTCATATCATTTCACCGATATCCCGGAATTTTGTTGAGACGGGTGCGGATGACGGCTGAGCCGCTCTGCTTACAATTTTTCTATTGTATTATACTATAAAATTGCCGTGATGTCAATAATTATATATGATATGTAATAAAATTCACCCAAATTGTTAAAAAGAGGCAGCATCGGATGATTTGGTGTGTTTTATAACATACATAAAAAATTAATCAATTCTTCACTTGACGTAATTAATTATTTGTGTTATCATATTACTATATAAAGTAATCCGCTATGTACGGAGCAGACAAACATCACAATTATTTACATAAACACTCCGGAGGTGTTTCACTATGTACGAAAGATTAAAGAAGATCCGCAAGACCATCAGACTCACACAGTCGCAGTTCGCTGCTTCGCTCGGGCTCGGTCAATCGACCTATGCCATGATGGAAGTCGGCAAGCGCGATATACTTGACAGACATATCAAAACGATATGTGCGCTTTACAATGTAAATGAAGAATGGTTCCGCACCGGCGAGGGCGATATGTTCAGGACGCCGTTCGATTCCTTCCTCAAGGAGCTTTCCGCAAAGTATAATATCGACAGGACGATAAAGGCGCTCATCACCGCTTACCTTGAACTTGACAGCCATGAAAGGGAGACTGTTACCCGGTTCATTTCGAGAGTTTCTGACCTCACCTCGGGCGCTGCGGTCCTCCCTTCCATTTCTCCCGAACCCGACGCTGCCGATGATCCCCGCGAACGCGCTGATAATGATTCGGCAGGCGTCCTCGCAGGCGCTGACAAGGTATCTTCTGACAACAATCTGTGAATCGCAGGTCATTAAATGAATAACTGTTACGGAATTTATAAAAACGTAAGAACAGCCGCATGGGAATGTCTCATGGCATTCTCAGACGGCACGCTCCCGGTGAGCGTGACCGATGTCGCGGCTGCGGCAGGCATCAGGATAATTAAGAACAGCAGTGTCAATCTTCTTGAAATAGGTGAGGACAGCGCAAGCATCTACAGTGATGAGCAGTGGTTCGTCGTATATAACGATGAACTCGCTCACAGCAGATGCAGATTCATCATTGCTCATGAAATGGGGCATATATTCCTTGGACATGGGCTCTCCGTCAGTCTCGGCAGCGGAGATATACGCACAAATGACAGCTGCCTTGAACGTGAAGCGGATATGTTCGCGGCACGGCTTTTGCAGCCTGCCTGCGTTCTGTATGCGCTCGACCTCCATTCCGCCGATGAGATAGCGGAGCTGTGCGATGTCTCCTATGAGACAGCACATCAGCGCGCCGTGCGCATGAAGGAACTCTATCGGCGCAGCAAATTCCTCTGTTCCGATTATGAGCGGAGCGTATATGAGAAATTCAAACCATACATAGACAGCAAATTGTCCGGTGAATGACGGTATGATCCGTTGTTCACCGCTTTTTTTTCGTGAGTGCGCATTTTTGCAGATATTCCGGGCATACTGAATAAAAAGCCGGAAAGGAAAAATGCGATGCTGCAAGACAAGACACGGTCGATAAGCTGCGGTCAGACCGCATCCGTGATAATTCTGTACAGGGTCTTCACGCTGATGACCTATGTTCCGCTGATCGAACAGGGGTACTCACTCGGAACACAGCTTGCCGCTGCCGTGATAGCTGCGGCAATTCAGGCAGCGCTGCTGATACCATCCTTCCTGCTCTTCAGAAACGGCGGGAGGATCACGGAACGCACCGCGGTTGCGGTCTTCTGGATATATTTCTGCGTGGCATCTGCGGGCTCGGCGGTGAGGTTCTGCCGGTTCATCGGATGCCGCCTCGGAGATGAGCTGCCATCCGAGCTGACCGCGCTCATGCTCGCGGCAGTGTGCATATACTGCGCCTGCCGCGGAATAGAGGGCATTGCACGCGGCTCTGCGGTGATGCTCGTTTTCTTCGTGATACTCGCGCTGTCCGTGATATCCGGTTCGTGGCGGGAGATATCCTTCACCGGTGTTCGCGCCGATATAAATTACGAGAATGTATCCGCTGCCGTTTCAGAAGAGATCGCCCGCAGCTCCGAGCTTACTATGCTGTGTTTCCTCGGGATGTTCACCGTAAATAATTACAGGCGCGCGGCTCTTTCGGCTGTGTCATGGAAGCTTGCCGCGACTGTCGCTGTGACTTCATCGGTGATGCTCGCGCTCGGAGATTATGCCTATATCAGCCGTTACCCGTTCCTTGACCTCGGTTCGGCGGCAGGCGTGAGATTTCTCCAGCGCATCGACGCCGTGTATATAATGGTATGGACGGCTGCCGCAGTGATGTCACTGTCCGCGCAGTTTTTCCTTGCCGGGAACTGCATCTCACAGCTGACCGGCTGCCGAAGCTCAGAGGGTATCATTTTTTCGGCGCTGCCGGTATCGGCATCGGCGCTGATAATACTGATGTCGGGCGCCGATACGGAAAAGTTCTTCCGCTTTGCGTCATCGCTTCCGGTGCAGACAGTGACGGTATCGCTGATACCTCTTGCGGAATACCTGCGGCGCCGCAGAGAAACGAACAGAAAGGAGAGAACAGCTTGCGCACGGTAAAATTGATATGCCTGCCCCTGCTGCTTATATTGACATCATGCGGATATTACGGTGCGGATAATGAGCCGCTGTATGCATCTTCAATGGGCTTTTCGCTTGAGGACGGAATATACACGGCGGCGGTCTATGGAGATCATGTGACGCCGGAAAAGAGCACTTCTTCCGTTTTCACCTCCGGGTGCGGAGCAGATCCCGTTTCCGCGATAGAGGCAGCGGGGAAGAGCATCGGGCGGGATGTGTTCTTCGGTCACTGCACCGCTATAGTGCTCGACCGGAATGCTGCATCGGACAAGCGGTTCTACATCACCTTCGCGGAAAGCGTTATCTCACCTGCCTGCATGGTGTATTATTCCGATCATCCTGCCGAAGCAGCGGAGAATATCGCAGCGGACGGCTTTTCCGAAAAGCTGTTCCGTGCCGCTGCCGACTGTATCGACAATGTGCCGGTCACGCTCCCGTGCGCCGATGACAGCAGCAGAGCGGCGGTGATCTGCGGGAACAGCGTCAGTGTGCTCAGCCATGACGATTCCTACGGGCTTATGCTGCTCTGCGGAAAGGAATATCCCCTCTCGCTGACGGAGCGCCTGCCCGGCGGGACATACCGTGAGATAAAAACAACACCGTCGGTCTCGCGCAGTGCGGGCTCCGACGGCGGAACTGCTGTATTGTATCTGAGCATACGATTGAAAAACGGCGGTGCCGCAGCAGAGGACTATGTTGAAAAAGTCTGCCGCTCGGCATTTGAAAGGACGGTATCTGCCGGAAAGGATGCCCCGAAGGTTTGCCGGCTCGCAGGAAAAGACGAATTGCCGGACAATGCGGAGCTGGTGATAGAGATCTATTGATCTTCCTGCTGATCGTCCGCCGGCATTATCTTCCGGAACGTCTCATAGACGCGCGGGTGGGTCTTTTTCACGCGGATGGGCTTGAAAGAGGCATCTACGAAGCAGTGCGAGGTCTTTCCCGTCGCTTTGAGGGTGCCGTCCGCGCCGGTGACAGTATAGCGTATGCTCATGCGGAAACCGTTGAATTCCTCCGGCTCTGCCTTTATGTACACTGTCTCGTCAAAGCGGACGTTGTTCTTATACACGCACTCTGCGGAAAGCACCGGTATCAGCACGCCGTCTGCCTCCATTTCAGAATACGGATATCCTGCCTTTTCAAGGTAATACACCCGTGTTTCCTCGAACCAGCGTATATAATTTGAATGGTGCACCACGCCCATCCTGTCCGTCTCGTAATAGAATGCTTTCCGCTCATAAGGCGGAATAGTATTGTTTTCCATAGCTACCTCCCTATGCCGAATATACGCTCGGTGTTCGCAAGCGCGGCGGCTGTGAGCTCCTCCACGGAAACTCCCATGTGACGTGCAAGCTCTGCGGCGACGTATTTTATATTCTGCGGGACATTGGTGCGGCCGAGTCCCTTCACATTGCGCGGAGTGAGATACGGCGCATCCGTTTCAAGCATTATCCTGTCAAGCGGGATGATCTTCACCGCCCTGCGCAGCTGGTCTGCACGGCGGTCGTCGCATATCCACCCGGTTACGCCGATCGAAAACCCCATGCCGAGGTAGCGGCTCAATACCGTTCTGTCGCCTGTGAAGCAGTGCACCACCGATCTTGCGCATACATCCGGATGACCCGTGAAGCATTTTATGAAATCCCCTGCGGCATCGCGCTCGTGCAGGAACATCGGCTTTCCGAGCTTTTCAGCGAGCGCGATATGCTCTTTGAGGCAATTCAGCTGATTTTCCTTTGTTGAAAACATCCTGTCATAGTCAAGGCCGCATTCACCCACGGCAGTGATCCTGACGTTCTCCGTGATGATGCGTTCTATCTCATCGAAGTCAGCCGGCTTTGCAGAATCGGCGTTATGGGGATGTATGCCTGCCGTTCCGTAAGCCGCGTGGGTTTTTACATATTTTGAGACGAGCCTGTTCTCCTTCATGTCGCTGCCGGTCAGTATGCACATAACGCCATCTGCGGCGGCATCAGCGATTATCCTGTCTGGGTCGCTGAACTGTTTGCAGAACAGGTTCAGTCCGATATCGTAATATTTTATCTCCATGATCATAATTCCAGCTGATCGGGGTCAGTCATATCCTTGGAGACAAATCCCACTGCGGGAACTGCCTTTACCGCAAACCTGCGGTATTCTTCGAGTTTATCCTCGGGAATGGCGTGCGCTCCCGATAGCTTTGCTCCCTTTTTCAGATTAATGACCTGAACTCCCTGTGTGTTTCGCGAAGTCTTGGGAAGTATCATTCCCGAATTGAACAGCAGAGCGCGTCCGCCGTCGCTTGTTATGAGGATATCCGTCTTGTCCTGCTCGAAGAGTATCTTCACGAGCGGGGACTTGTCCGAGTATGCATTTGCAAGCTTCTTGCGGTTGGTCTTGGTCTCGTATGAATCGAGAGGCACCCTTGCCGCCTTGCCGTTCTCGAAGAAGAACAGCACATACCCGCTGTAGTCGCTCGTAACTGCCATAGCCGTGACATTCTCCTCGGGGTCGAACCCGAGTTTTGCCGGGATATAGTCGCCCATTACCGATGCTTTCGTATCATCGAAGTCTGCGGCGCGGGATTTATATACCTGACACTTGTCGGTGAAGAAAAGCAGCTCGGCGCTTTTGGTGGTCTCCACGACCGATTCCAGAACGTCGCCCTCCTTTAGCTTCTGCTCGTTCGACATTCTCAGCGACTGCGGCGTTATCTTCTTGAAATATCCGCTCTTCGTGAAGAATATCGTCACGGGATAATCGGGAACGTCCTCATCCGCTTCGCTGTACTCCTCCTCATCGGCGTAGCTGAGCATGGTGCGGCGGGGCTTCTGGTACTTGCTGATGACATCCTTCAGCTCGGAGATGATGAGCTTCTTTATCCTGGATTCACTGCCGAGTATCTCTTCCATATCCGCGATATCCTTCACAAGCTGTTCGATATCGGCGGTGCGTTTCAGTATATACTCCCTGTTGAGCTGACGCAGCTTTATCTCGGCTACGAATTCCGCCTGTGCTTCATCTATGCCGAAGCCTATCATGAGATTCGGAACGACCTCCGCATCTTCCTCGGTCTCGCGGACGATACGTATAGCCTTGTCGATATCAAGGATTATCTTTTCAAGACCGCGCAGCAGGTGCAGCTTTTCCTTTTTCTTTGAAAGCTCGTAATTGATGCGGCGGCGCACGCAGTTCATGCGGAACGATATCCACTCGCGGAATATCTCATAAACGCCCATTACGCGCGGTCTGCCGTTTATGAGGATATTGAAGTTGCAGGCATAGCTGTCGCGCAGGGGAGTCAGCTTGAACAGCTTCTGCATGAGCTTTTCGTGATCGGTGCAGCGTTTCAGATCGATGGTGAGCTTCATTCCGTTGAGGTCGGATTCATCGCGCACATCGGATATCTCGCGTATCTTGCCCGCCTTTACGAGCTCGATCATCTTCTCGCGTATCGCCTCGATAGTT
>CAMVPV010000033.1 GCA_947169455.1 uncultured Clostridia bacterium
ATACTTGACACGGATATAATATTCGCCGAAGGTGAATTTGTAAGCGTGCCATCAATGGGCGGTGTGTTCGACGGGAACGGTCACAGCATAATAGGGGTGACCATAAAGGACACTGTCTCATATACAGGCGTTTTCAGATATATTGAAAAAACCGGTACGGTAAAGGATCTGAACGTCAAGGCGCGCATAGACATAGGCGGAGGCGGGACAGACATCGGAGGCATCACGGGCGTGAACCGCGGCACCATACTGAACTGTTCATTCAACGGGACAGTACGCGGCAATGAGAACACCGGCGGCATCGCCGGTACGAACGAGGGGTATATCTCCGCCTGCGTGACCGAAGGAAATATCGAGGGTGAGCACACCGCAGGCGGCATAGCGGGTACGAATTCCGGTATAATAGTCGGGTGCGAGAACCGCGCAAAGATAAATACCGAAGCTGAGGATATCTCTATCGGGCTCGATAATCTCTCGGATTTCAGCGTTACGAACATAATATCTCCCGAAAAGCTCACTGCATCCACTGATATCGGCGGCATTGCGGGCTTTTCGGACAAGACGATACTGCAATGCAGCAACTACGGCACGGTGGGCTACCCTCATTCGGGATACAACATCGGCGGCATCGCCGGTCGGCAGTCCGGCTACATAAGCGGCTGCGCGAACTTCGGCACCATTTATGGCAGAAAGGACATCGGCGGCATAGCGGGTCAGTCCGAGCCGTTCTTCTCGCTTTTCGTATCGGTGAAGAACGCGGACGCTCTCAGGAGCGAGCTGCACGATCTGAACGGGAAGCTCGACAGTACGCTTGAAGATATCGGCAGGAACAAGGACGTACTCGGCAGCGAGAGCGACGAGATCATCGCGTCGCTGAATGCACTGAAGGATATGAGCCATGAGTATATCAACGATATCGATACGATAGTAAATGACAATGTCGCTACCGTAAATGAACTTTCAGCGAGGGTCTCCGACCTCATTTCGATGACCGAACCCGTGACAGAGAAGCTCTCCGCGGCGGCGGAGAGCTATAAGAAAGCCATAGACGAACTGAATGAGGCAGCGCAGATACTTGGCGAATGTCTCGGTGAGTCCGATGAGGCGATAGCGATGATAAAGCCGGTGCTTGACGATCTCGATGAGATCTCCGCACGGCTGAAGATCACCTCGGACGATCTTTCTGCATCGATAGGCAGCCTGAACAGATTCATGGGAGAACCGGAAGATCTGCGGGCAAAGATGGACGAGATCGACAAGCTGCTGAACGATGCCATAACCGAGTTCAACGATCTTTCGGTACGTGCCTTCAAGCTTTCGGAGGAGCTGGACAAGAAGCTTCAGCGTGCAAAGAACAGCGTAGATACGAGTGCGCAGTCTGCAATAATGGTAAGGGACACATATCTTGAATCACTTGCGCATAACCTTTCCGGTCTTGCGGATAATTCGCGCCAATACGCGGAAGCGCTCCGGCAGAAGAAGCTCAGCCTGCGCAGTCTTTCCGAAAGGATAAGGAACGGGGAGGTCAGCGAAGCCGACTGGGAAAGCTTGCGTGAGCTGATAACCGAGATAGTCGATTTTGACCCGGGCAGCAAGCTTTCCGATACGCTGGACAGATTTGCCGACGTACTTAGCAATATATCAGCCATCATCACCGAAGAAGCTCTCCCGGCGCTCTCCGGTCTTGAGCAGAGCATATCCGATGCGCTCAATTCCCTTGAGATACCGCATCCGTCCGACCCGGTGATCATACAAGGCAGACGTCAGCTCTCCGAGACGGTGTTCTATCAGAACATGGATCTTCTGTATGATATGGTGGATTATCTCGACAGCGCGCTGAACGAAGCCGGCGAACTGAACACACCCGCAAACGACATCCTCAGCAGGATACGTTCGGCGTGGGATTTCCTCGATGAGGGCGAAGCCAAGCTCGTCGATGCGATATATATGTCTGTAAAGGCTTCCGACAGCGGCAGCATCGGCACATCGGCACTGAAAGAAGCACTAAGCATCTCTCATGATATAAACAGTTATTTCAAGCAGAAGGCGGAGCTCGTGTTCACGGGCGCGGGCGATGAGATAATCAGCAAGCGCGACAATATCAAGGTGCTCGCGGGAGAGTTCCTGAAAGCAGCGGACAGCTTCGGCAATGCGGGCGGAACTGCGGTAGATATCCTGTCAGCCGATTTTGCGGATATAAATACAAGGCTCAGCAGTATATCGGACATCGTGCTCGATATGGTGGATGATATCCAATCGACCTCTACCGATATAGCTGACTACACGGAGGATATCTCCGCAGAGGACAGCGCAGGGCAGTCGATGGGCAAAATGATCTCATGCTGCAACTATGGCAAGGTCGAGGGCGATGTGAACATCGGAGGTATCACCGGAACCATGGGCGTTGACAACCGTCTTGACCCCGAGGGTGATCTCCAGCTGCCGCAGAACCTCACCACAAACTTCCTCTACACAGAAAAGACCGTTGTCCGCGACTGCATCAACAAGGGAATGATAACCTCGAAGCGCAGCGGAGCCGGCGGTATCGTCGGGAATATGGAGACCGGCGCCGTATTCGGCTGTTCCGCATTCGGCAGCGTCACTTCCACCGACGGCAGCTATGTCGGCGGCATAGCGGGGAAATCTGCTGCGACGGTGATGAACAGCCGCGCATACTGCAGACTGAGCGGAGCAAGCTACATCGGCGGAATAGCAGGCAGCGGCCATGACATACAGGGCTGCCGCTCGTTCGTGAGCATAGACGGCGGCAGCGGCTTCACCGGAATGACAGCGGGTTTTGCCGACGGTGAGCAGGCAGACAATTACTTCGTTGAAAATGACAGCGGCATCGGAGGCATAGACGGCATCAGCTACAAGGGAAAAGCTGCACCTATGCCATACGAGGAGTTTGTGCTTTCCTGCGATGTACCCTCTGATTTCAGCGAGATAGAGCTTCTGTTCGCAGTCACCGACGAGGACGGCAGCATAACCGAAAGCGTGCTTTCCTACAAGCTGAGCTACGGCGGGAGCATCGCGGACAGAGATATACCGGAGGTGCCCGCAAAGGAGGGGTATTTCGGAAAATGGGAGGATTTCGAGCAGAGCGATATCCGTTTTTCGAGGATAATATCCGCGGTGTATGAAAAGCTTGTGCTGACCATCGCTTCACCCGCTCCGCCCGACGGGATGCCTGTATTCCTTGCGGAGGGTCAGTTTGACGACACAGCGGAGCTTTCAGCAGAACAGAACGGCTCCGAATGGACAGTGACCCTTCCGGACGACGGCGCACACATCATACGATATCTGAAAAAAACCAGACGTCCGCAGCTCATTGTGAACGGTGAGATCATCACATTTGAGAGCGACGGAAAGTATGTCGTATTTGAACAGAACGGCGGAAGCTTTACGCTGACCGAGACAGAGCTCCCGGATACACGCTTGTATATCTTTGCAGGCGCGGGAGCGGCAGCGGCACTGTTCATATCCGTCATCGCGGCAGTCAGGGCAGGAAAAAAGCACAGGGCGAAGAAAAACAGATCTCAGGCGTGACACAGAACAACGAGCCTCCATAATTGTTGGTATGCAAACAGCACGGACAGCCCCCTAAAGGGCTGCTGTCCGTGCTGTTACACTTAAACTCGTTGTAAAGCGGTTTTGGTCATTCAATGCCTTTGATAATAAACTCTTCCTCTTTTCTGATATAATTCTTCGGGTCGGGAGGTATTTTTCCGAGTTTCTTTGCAAGCTCCTCCCTGTTTTCGTAGGGCATATCATCGGGAAGTACCCCGCTGTAGTCGAAATGCACGCTGTTAAGTCCGAGCTTCTCAAACTGATCATGAACGTACAGACAGAATGCGGCAAGATACGGAACTTCCATCCTCTCTCCGTCAACATCCAAAGTTGTTGTTCCGAAAGAACTTACAAAATTGATCGTATTCCCGACTGTCAGATCATATCCGTTGCTTGCGGTAAAATCAACTGCCGTACCCGAAAAAGCTTCGGTTGCGTAGGTCATAAAATTTGTGTAGTGTCTTTCGGGATTAGTTGTTTCAAACAGCCACATGACCGAACGCTGCATCCATGTCTGTTCGTTTACCGCAATATTCGCCGCAAGCGTATATGCCCTCATTTTACGGGCGGTTTCTTTCATCAGTTTGCCGAATACTTTCCTCAGTTCGGTATTAAGACGGGTGTCACTGTAGATATTCTTGCGTATTATCCTTGCGGTTACTCCGACCGCAAGAGCCTTTATCGTATCTACAGTAATATCCTTTAATGTTCCTTGCAGTATTTTCCATATATCAAACTGACCAGTCTGAGAATTATAATTCTTATGGAAATTCTTTGCAATAATGAATACTATTAGACCTCCCGCAATAATTCCGATTTTTTTCGGTGTCGGCTTGATCGTCACCGCCGTGAGAAGTTCGGATTCGATTATCGTATAGGCAGTATCGAAGAAACGATCCTTTGTCCAGAAATCAACATAATCCCCGCTGCCGATCGCCCATTGCGTTGTAGTTCCGATCCATTCAAGGAAAGTATCTTTCAGTGCGCTTGCGATAGGTTCGGTGTAAACAGCCTTGTCTTTCAGCAGCAGATACCAGCATATCGTAAACGCCATATCGACCATCCAGCGAACCGAACGTACCATAATGATATTGCATTCCATTATGTCGCAGTATTCACGATCAATTCCCGCTCTTTCCCGCCAGTATTTGTTTGCGTCCTCAAGCAGCGCACGTCGCATGAACCGCAGATGAACTGTACTGTATTTTTCGGGAGTGCGCAGCATTCTGCTGAGTTCAAGCGAATCGGATCTCAGCTTGCTGCCGAGTTGATTCACCTTGTCGAAATAAATCAACCTGCCCATTATCTGATCTGCGGGCATGAACACCTGATTTGAATGATCCCGTACCTCTTCGATCGTGTCAAGCTGCAATAAACGTATTGTCCGCAGGATTTTCTTTACTTCGATATCACGGCTCTGTGCATACAGATCAATACGTTCGCCCGTTATCCCGCACATAAGCTTGCAATTGAGATCCTGACCGTTTTTACGGAACGCAAATTCAACAAAACACATAAATTTTTCGCCGGAATTTTGTGTAACAACGGTATTCAGCGGACGGAACAGAAATTCGCCTTTTCCGTTATTCACGGGAGTTGAAGCGCTGCTGCCCGAAGCGATTATCTGATTCTGCGTCGGAACGGTCATATTTGTTTTGTAGATCAGTTCATACGCAAATTTTCTGTTCTGAGTGTCAAGGATCTCTCTGCACTTTTCGTCTGCCGGATACGGATACTTAACTATTTCGGGCGGCTCGAATATTGCGTCCTTGTCGGTATCCTTTATCTTGGAGGGGTTCATATAAACCGCATAAGCCGCATATTCTATTGCTTTGAGGTCTGCGCTCGTACCATTTTCGGCGACGAACTCATTTGTCGGCAGACAGATATGATCTTTTTTAATATTGCTGCTGCTGTAAGGATCGGCAGGAATAAAGAAAATGCCTTTCGGAAAGAAATTGATCGTATACTTTCCGTCCGCCCGTTCACCCTTGCCGTTTGCAAACTCAAAAGACAGTGAATCTTTAAAAGGAAAATCACCTACAGGAAAATCACACGGTTTAGTTATATTTTCAAGTTTCATTTTATAAACATACGGATATTTCTCATTCCCGACAAATTCAAACGACGCATTTACATTTCCGTCGCTGAAAGATGAAGTCGGGACGTAAGGCTTTTCGGTGAAGAAAATAAGCCGCATATATATATCCCTTGTTCGGAAATAAGTATCGTCCTCGCCGAGCAGCATAACGCCGTCGCTTTCTCTTACGCCGTAAACGTTTCCGAAATCATTTTTGCTCACGAAAGTAACTATCGGATCACCCTGCACCTTGAACTTCACGTTGTTCGTGACAGTTCCGCCGGCACCCGTAAATCTGAAAGACAAAACGACTGTTTCAGCAATATTGTCATTTTCAATACGAATGAGGAATTTCTTTCTTCCGTCGGGCATAACACCCGCATCATACAGTGTTATTGTATGAACGTCCGAAGATGCGGTGATACTGCCCGAAAGCTGACCGTTTATTCTTGCAGTGCCGTGTTTGTCGGTTTCGGTAATATAGGCGTAGATCTCGGGCGGAGGGTCTCTGATAAACGGAATCGTGTCGCCGAAATCTTTGTAGATGTACATATTATATGTTTTATCGTCGCTGTCGGGATCGTTAGAGTTTCCTGATGTTCCGCCTGCTGCTGCGCCTGCTGCGGCTGCCGCCGCTCCGCCTGCGCCGAGTGCGGTAATTGCAATGATACCGAGCTTTCCGCCATTTACGATCCTGTTCGGTATCGAAGTTCCCGAATCGACACCGGGAGACGGTTTTGCATCATTATTATAGACGATATTCTCCTTGAAGCCGAACAGGTCATACATCCAGCCTATACCCATCGAACCCGCCTGAATACCCTCAACATCATACATCATATGAATATAGATATTCTCGTCGGTCAGGTCGGTCATGCCTGCGTTGCGGCTGTATCTGCGGGTAATGCCGCCTTTGATGTCCACAAGCAGCCATCCGCCTTTCATATCCCAGCGCATGATGCTGTCAATATCATCAATGGATTTTATTTCCTTGAAATCATCTGTTCCGGGAAGATTTACGCTGAAATCCTCAACTTCACGAGCGGCATAGATGTTCACGGATTTTATTGCGATTTTTTCGGTATATGATTCTGTTTCATCCTTACCGTCCTTTTTTACTTGTTCAATATGCAGACCCGTATCAAGGACAGTCGGAGAAAAAGTTTCGCCGTAATAAAAAAGCGAATCCTCAAAGCGATTTTTCCCTGAGATATTTATATAATTTCCTGTGACTGTATATGCGGGAAGCTGAATTTCTCCGTCATCTTTGCTTAGAGGAGAAATAAATTCAAATGTATTGTCGCTGTAGAAATTCAGCGTTGCGGGTTCAAGACTGTGACCGCCGACAATGGCGTTCTGTTTTGCCCAGCCCTCAAGGTCACCTGCATTCTTGAAATTGAGTGTAATACCGAGCCATCCGTCAGCGTTCAGGTTACAGGTGTAAGTGCTGATAAGCTGTCTGTTCGCAGCTGAAACATTATAGGACATCATCGCTGCGGGAGAACCAATAAACAGTGAGACCGCAAGCAGAAAGTAACATATTCTCGTAAAGATATTCTTTTCCATTATGCCCTCCCGTCTGCAATACGCGGCTTGAATATCCCGTTTATTATCGTGCCAAGCAGAATAAGACCGATCGGGATCAGGTACGAATACTCAAACCTGTAAGACAGAATGCCTGCTGCGACCGCACCCGCCGCCATTCCGGCAAGATAAGAGCCGTATCTTGAAGCGATGATAATATCCTGACCGCTGACGGGAGAGCGCATTTTTGAATGCGATGCGGAGATATTGAAAAGGAAACCTCCCGAATTTGTCACCGCCTGCAAAGCCATAAACGCTATGCTTACGGCGACTGCCGTTCCGTCACTGCTGCCGCCCGTCAGGAGTTTATAGCATATCGCCGAAAAACCCGTGCCCATAAGCAGACTGCCGAAACTGAACCCGCCCGAAAACATTTTTCCGATACCTCTGAAAGCCGAAATAAATCCTCCGTGAAAGACTGACGAAAATGCGGCCGCTACGGCTCCCATTCCGAAAATTGAACAGAAGCCGCCGAAACCGTGACGGTCAAGACCGCCTTTATAGACTATCTTTGAAAGAATGTCGGTAAATTCAGTTGACTGTCCCGTATTGTCGATATGTCTGAGCCACATCCAGACCGCAAACATTACTACAGATGACAGGAGTGCTTTCGGGTGTCTGAAACTGTTTTTAATGCCGCTTAGCAGAAAATCAATGCCGCCGAGGATTGCACCGAGTTTTCCGGGTATTCTTGCGGGGATATTCTGTTGAAATTGTCCGGATCGTTGAGATGTATTGCTGTCGGAAATTCTGTTGCCGAATCCGCCAAGATCTATCCATCCCGCAGACGGAAGAGCGTTTATGATCTGAACTGCCGCAGTATTGTTTCCTGCAGAAAAATTTCCGCAGTTCGGGTCATAATGACCCGATGTATTCGGGGAGATCATCTGCGGGAGAGAAGAATGATTCTGCGGCTGTGACGAGTTACCGTAAGTATTACCCGCGAAATTCCCTTGCAGGGAGTAAACAGGTGGTGTATTCTGCGGCTGCTGTGTTTGCTGTACTGTTATAACGGCAGTCCCGCAACTCTTACAAAAATTATCATCATCTTCAAGAAGTGCGCCGCATATCCTGCAATATTTTGCCATTTTACACCCTCCGTTCTTACAGTCATTTTATTATTATGAACCCCTCAGATCCCGGGTTGATATATCTTCTCATACTTCCGCAATTTCGTACTTACTGCTTCTATTATACATCTTTCCATTCGGAAAATCAATACTGTTTTCATAGATCATACTTTTTGGGGTGGATCAAGCAAATTCATTAACTATGAATACAGACGGAGTTCCGTAATTTATTGCCGATATAAATCACCGGATACTCTGCAAATATACTGCAAAAAAATATGCGGTCAGTCTGTTATCCTACAGACTGACCGCAAATATGTTGACTATGTCCCTCATCCCTCTTGAAACAGTCCACTCGGACTATAACGTTCCTTCGGACTATAACGTTCCTTCGGACTATAACGTTCCTTCGGAACGTTTATCAATTC
>CAMVPV010000034.1 GCA_947169455.1 uncultured Clostridia bacterium
GTTATAAATGCGGCGGCTTTCGCGGTGATATTCACGCGGGAACGCTCGAAATACTCAGAAGCTCATGGCGACCGTGAGAAGCACTGCGGGAAGATCAGCCTCGCTAAGGCAGCACATTGAATAATGACCCCTCCACATGGAAAAACAGACTTCCGGCGCGTAAAACCGGAAGTCTGTTTTGTTTATTGTCCTGTCTGCCCGATCCGGTGTTCGTCCGGTCTTGCATCTGCTGATACAAGTATCCCGTATTTTTCCGGATGACGGTATTTGTAGCCCATGATCTCGTCGCGGCGGTAACTGCGGAGCATATCCATATCTATCTCTGCGGTATAGACACCGTCCTCTTCGGGCGCTTCAAATACGCACATATCGCGTGGACCGGGTTCTTCACGTATCCATGCTATGCCGTCGAATACAGTGGAATGCCCGTTGCAGTCGGGCTGTCCCGCAGGGTAATTGCAGGTAGCGACCGCAAGCATATTCTCGTAAGCGCGGGTACGGAGCGCGGAAAGGCGGTTCAGTTCCATCGGACAGGCGTTCGGAGCAAGGATGACCTACGCGCCTTTGAGCATCAGTATCCTCGCACTTTCGGGAAATTCGCGGTCGAAGCATATCATCGAACCGATCTTCACAGTTCCTTTTCCGGTGTCCAGATCACATACATAAAGATCATCGCCCGGGGAAAGAACTTTTTCCTCATCGAAAGCGCAGATATGTACCTTTGAATAATGCAGCCTTTCCGCACCGTATCTGTCGAACAGAAGCATCGAATTCAGCGGGGCAGGTTCGTGCTTTTCGAGAAAGGTTATCCCTATCGCAATGCGTAGCTCAGCCGCGAGTGCCTTGAACCGAAGTACGAGATCGTCGCCGGCTGAGATCGAAGATCTCCGAAGTTCCTCCTCTTCCTGCGGGATATGGTATCCCGTGCTCCACATTTCGGGGAAAAGGGCGATATCCGCTCCGAGTTCCTTTGCTTTCCTGCAGGCGGCAATTCCTTTGCTGATCTGCTCTTCCCGCGTGTTTCCGGGAAGAAGCTGGAGAAGTGCGATCTTAAGTATCATTAATAGTACCTCTTTCGTATCAAGATATTATTCATATTATAATACGATTTTATGCAAAATGTCAATATGATATCAGAAAATGATTTTTTCTTGAAAAATAATTGCAAAATTGCTTGAAATTTGCGTAATAATATGATATGATATATTAATGAATTGCTGTAATAAAGGAGCCGGGATATTATGACCGAGATAAGATATGCCGAAAAAGGCGACAGGGACG
The DNA here is from genome assembly GCA_947169455.1 of uncultured Clostridia bacterium. The sequence goes on from CAMVPV010000034.1 coordinate 1,282, forward strand.
CATGGTTCAGTCTGGACAGACACCTTCCCGAAAGTGGATTTGACGAGAAGATAGAACGGAAAATGGCGTATGTTCTTCTGAACGAGGGAAGTATCATCGGTGTGCTGCGCTATAATCTTTTCTGGGACAACACACCGTTCTGCACGATGCTTTACATAACCGACAGCGAACGCCGTAAATATTTCGGCAGACAGCTTACGGAGCACTGGGAATCTGATATGCGGGCGCGCGGCTATGAAGTCGTTATGCTTTCCACTCAGGTGGATGAGGAAGCGCAGCATTTTTACAGAAAGCTTGGGTATAAGGACTGCGGCGGATTTGTGATCGATGTCCCCGGATATGAGCAGCCGATGGAAATGATGATGATAAAGGATCTGCGCAATGGATGTTCTCAGATTTGCTGACTTGCGTGAATGTCCGGAAATGAACGGGAAAGCAGCGGAATGGTTCCATGCAAAGTGGGGGATCCCTGCGGAGACATACCTTGATTGTATTGACGCATATATCAGCGGGAAAACAGAATATGGCTGGTATATCTGTCTGTGCGGCGATGAGATAGCCGGCGGACTGGGCGTCATTGAAAACGACAGCCATGAGCGGAATGATCTCGCGCCGAATATCTGTGCGGTATATACCGATGAAAAATACCGCGGAAAAGGCATTGCAGGAAGGCTGCTCGATCTGGCGGTCGAGTCTCTTCGTGCGAAAGGGATATCACCCGTTTACCTGCTGACCGACCATACCGGATTTTACGAGAGATACGGCTGGGATTTCCTTTGTGAAGCGGTGTCATACGGCGAAGAGGGCACTTCAAGGATCTATATTCACAGATGAACGGAGAATAGCTTTGAACATTGAAAATAATATCATAAGGCACTATCTCAAGGATGCGTATTTCATCACGGGTACAGCCTATGCCGGCAAATCAACTGCAGTGAAAATGCTCTCCGAGCGTTACGGGCTCATATTCTGCGGCGAGAACTATTTCACCGATATCACCGATAAGGTCGCCGAACATGATCTGCAGCCCGACCTGTGCTATATGCGGGAGCTTTCCGACTGGAAGGATTTTGTCACGCGCCCGCCGGAAGAATATGAACGCTGGGTATATGGTACAGGCAGAGAGGCTGCGGGCTTTGAGATAGCAGAGCTTATTTCCCGCGCATCAAGGGGAAAAGTTATCGTCGATACGAATATACCGCTCGATATACTGCATGAGATATCCGACTATGACCATGTTGCGGTGATGCTTTCGCCGCAGAGTATGAGCGTTGAGCGGTTCTTTGACCGCAGCGACCCCGAAAAGCAGTTTATACTCAGCGTGATAGAAAGCTGTGACGATCCCGGTGCCGTTATGAAGAATTACCGGGAAGGGCTTGCGCTCATAAACAGCAGAAAGCATTACGATGAATTTGTGAAAAGCGGATTTTTCACACTGGTGCGCGAGGATAACGGCAGGGACACCCGTGTTGAGGTCTGTGATGCTCTTGCACATCATTTCCGACTTGTATAAAGGAGATTAATTGATGGATAATAACGGAGCGGCGCAGTTCAGCCTGCTTGCGCCGGAGGGAGAACATACCTATTACGATATTGGTGATATCACTGCAAACGATCTTTCGATAGATTTCCTCACCGAAAAGCTGGGCGGAAATACGGCGGAGCGGAAGATCATCAGGAAAATACTGACGGAAATGCCTGTAGAGGAAAGTGTCATAAAATACCGGCAGGAGGTCTATTCCGAGCTTCGTGCGGATACTGCGCTCTGCGAACGGCTGTATGAGATATTCGATAAGATGAGTTTTTACGTTAAAGACCGCTATATGAAGATCGACGAAGGCTCTGCTGTGTTTGAACTGCTGACGCGGCTGAAATCGCTGGAAAGCTATATCATATCTATTCTGGAGCTGAAAGAGACTATAGGCGGCAGGGAGTTCGTTTCTGAGGGAATGAAGAAATTCGCGGCTGCGATAGCAAAGATATACGAAAACAGCGGGTTTGAGGAGTTCCTTGAGGATATCTCGATAATACGCGAGGAAATATCTGATGTGAGGAGCATAACCATAGGTGTTAATCTCAACCGCGATTATTATCCCGAGGAAACAGGGATAATCTCGCTGAATACATACCATTTCGGGGAACAGAACGTACTCAGCCGCTTTTTGAAATATCACCGCGGAGACTGTATAAACGATGACAAGGATCTCGTCCCTTTCTCTATGGAGATACACGATGACAGCCTGAACAGAGCATTCAAGAAAGCAAGCAGATTTCTTGATGTGAACCGCGCGATAAACGCGACCGAAGGCATACAGAAAGTGGAATTCAATTATCATCGGGCGATGAGGGACAACAGCGCCTCTGACAGCCCGCTGATGAAAAACCTCAACGTGATAATCGAGCGTATGCTGCCCGAGCTTACCGGCAAGCTGAAAAAAGTACTCAATAAGTACGTTGATATCAGCGGCAGGGCATTGGTCGGTCTTGCGGATGAATTCCTGTTTTTCCTGCGTTTCATCCAGCTGGAGAAAATGCTTGAAGAAACGGGGATCCCATGCTGCACAGGAAAGCTTTCCGGCGGCGATACGGTCATGAAGGATTTCTATAATGTCAAGCTCGCACTGTGCTGCCTTGACGGTACTGTCAGCGAGGATATAGTATATAACGATATCGAATTCACGGATGACAAGGCAGTATGGATACTGACGGGTCCCAACCGCGGCGGAAAGACTATTATCACGCAGGGGATAGGACTGGCATTCCTGCTGTATCAGAGCGGTGTGTTCGTTCCTGCGTCAGAAGCGGAGATACGCCCGTGTTCGGGGATATATACTCATTTCCCGGTTGAGGAGGAACGCACGGTATCGCTCGGAAGGCTCGGTGAAGAATCGGAGAGGTTCCACGAGATATGCAGATCGGCTGACAGCAGCAGCCTTATGCTGTGCAATGAATCCTTTGCGACAACGAGCCATTCCGAATCGCTCTATATCGCGGAGGATGTTCTGAAATACCTCTGCTGCGCGGGGATACGCACCTGCTTCAATACGCATATGCACGAGCTCGCAGAGAATGCGGAAAAGTTCGGCAGCTGCGAAAATGCACGATGCAAAGCGGTCAGCGTTGTAATGGACAACGACAACGGAAAGCGTTCATACAAGATCGCCTTCAAAAAACCGGACGGAAAAAGCTATGCTCATGAAATAGCCTGCAAATACGGGATAACATTTGAACAGCTGAGCGAATTTATAAAATAAGGAGCATTTTTATGATCGGGAAAACAGGTCTGATACTTGAGGGCGGCGCAATGAGAGGTCTTTTCTCCTGCGGTGTGACCGATGTATTCATGGAAAACGGCATAGTATTTGACGGTATAGCGGGCATTTCTGCGGGGGCAGTATTCGGGTGCAATATCAAATCAAGGCAGCCGGGCAGGGCGATACGCTACAATATGCGATTCTGCAGGGATCCGCGGTATTGCAGCGTGCTTTCGCTCATTCTCACGGGGGATATGTACGGCTCGGATTTCTGCTACCGCAGGCTTCCCGACGAGCTCGATATCTTCGACAGGAGGACATACGAGGAAGACCCGACGGAATTCTATGCGGGGGCATTCGATGTGAACAGAGGAAAGGCAGTGTTCCATAAATGTATGCACGGCGACGAACGTGATATCATGTGGATGCGTGCGTCCGCATCTATGCCGATAGCGTCGCGCCCCGTGAAGATAGGCAGCCTTGAGCTTCTCGACGGCGGGATCATAGATGCCGTGCCGTACAGCTTCATGGAAAAGCGCGGCTACAGCAGAAATGTTATTATCCTTACACAGCCTGAGGGCTTCCGAAAGAAAAAAACGCTTATACTCCCGCTGCTGAAAGCGATGATGAGAAAATATCCTCTGCTGATAGAAGCTATGTCTGTGCGGCATGATATGTACAACCGTCAGATGAGCGAGATAAAGCAGCGCGAGCTTGACGGCTCCGCGATAGTTATTCGTCCGCCCCGGCCGCTCGGCATCAGCCGCACCGAAAAAGACCCGGAGGAGCTTCACCGCGTATATATGATCGGGCGGAAGACCGGCGAGGAATATCTCCCGAAGGTACGGGGATTTCTCGGAAATCTGCCGATGCGCCGCAGGATCTCCGGAACAGGGATGCAGGAGGGATAGAATAATATGCATCTGCATGGAAAACTTCTTGCGGTATCGTCTGCACTTGTGTTGTGCAGCGGTATTTCTGCGTGCGGCGCTCCGTATGGCAACGGTGATGTACAGAGCGGAACTGTATCTGCGGACACCTCTGCCACGCAGGAAACGGAACTGACAGCGGTTTCTGCGGAAGAAGAAAGAGCACCGGCATTGAATGTGGAAAAAATTGCCGAGGGGATATACTCGCTCGATTTTCCGGGCAGCTATATGCTTGACGAATATCTTGAAGCGGACGTGAAGACCGGTGAGGAGCTTGACAGGTGGTTCATGGAAAACCTCACGAACGGCTTTTCCACCGAGAACAGCAAGTATGATATAGCGTGCAGCTCCTTTGCGGCGGAGACTTCGGACGGTGAGCATCTTTTCGGGCGGAATTACGATCTCAGACCGACTGATGCGATGTTTATCCGCACTTCTCCCGAAAACGGATATTCCTCGATAGGCATAGTTGATCTTGGTCATCTGAATATCGGGCAGGGCTGTGAAGCTGCGATCGATTCGGAAAAAGCACAGTCATTGCTGCTTGCAGCGCCGTACTGTATCTGCGACGGGATAAATGAAAAGGGGCTCGGCGTTTCACTACTTCAGCTGAGCACTCCGCACACGGTAAATGAAACTGACAGGCACGATCTGCTGCTGTACATCGCCCTGAGGGCGGTTCTTGACAAATGTGCCGATACAGATGGTGCCGTACAGTTCCTTTCGCAATATGATATTTACTCGGGGTCAAATTACTGATATGACATATGCCTCACCGAGAAGACCGGGAAGTCGGTGACAGTGGAATGGATCGACGGCGAAATGACGCTGGCTGCCGATAATGCCGTGACGAATTTTATCCTGTATGAAGCACCGCCCACCCGAGATCCCGACGGAAGATATCTGAAAATGCGGAAGGTGCTCGATGAAGAAGGCGTCTCATCGAAGAATGACGCAATGGCACTGCTTGAAAAGGTGATGCAGAAGGGCGGGACACGCTGGTCAGCTGTGTATGACCTCGATGAGTTTACAGTAGAGGCGTGCTTTAACGGCGATTATGAAAAAAAGTACTCATTTGCCGGATAATCGGGTATTTATCTGAATTATACCGTCATGTGAGACTTGACAGATATCGGGCTTTCTGTTAAAATAATATCAAATATATATAAAGGGGATGTTTTTGTTGGATTCTTTTCTTGATGTTGTAGCCTCGGTGAACGATGCTGTCAACACCTTCGTCTGGACAAAGGTAGGAGTGTGGCTCCTGATAGCAGTGGGGATAATAATGTCGGCACTGACGGGATTCTTTCAGGTGACACATATCGGTCACTGGCTAAAGAAGACGATAGGCAGTCTGTTTGACCATAAAGTACAGGGACATACAAAGGAAAAGGCGTCTATTTCACAGTTCCAGGCGCTTTGTACAGCGCTTGCTGCAACGGTAGGCGTGGGAAATATCGCAGGAGTTGCCGCAGCAATAATGTCCGGCGGACCCGGTGCCGTGGTCTGGATGTGGATCGCCGCATTATTCGGTATGATGAATAATTACTCAGAAAATATCCTCGGGATATACTTCCGCAGAAAGAATGCCGACGGCGAATGGTCGGGCGGCGCGATGTACTATTTGCAGGACGGTCTTGGCGGCTATAAGGGAATGAAGGACATAGGACGTGTGCTTGCGGTCATTTTCGCTGTATGCGCGGTACTCGCTTCGTTCGGCATAGGCAATATGGGACAGATCAACAAGATCGTCGTCAATTTCACATCTGCGTTCGATATCAGCGCACTTTCACAGCACATTCTCTTTACGTCCGGCAGCGGTTCGAGCGTGACTCTCTATATGCTGATCGTCGGGATAGTGCTGATGATACTCGTAGGAGTCATCGTTATAGGCGGTCTGCAGAGAATAGCGACGGTAGCCGAGAAGATAGTTCCCATAATGGTAGTCGCGTTTGTTTTAGGTTCTCTGGTGATCATATTCAGGAATATCGTCCATGTAGGCAGTGCGTTCGGTGCTATCTTCGGAAGTGCATTCACAGCTAAGGCTGTATGGGGCGCGGCAGGCGGCATAGGATTGAAGCAGGTCATCACAATGGGCTGCAAGAGGGGCGTATTCTCCAATGAAGCCGGTCTTGGCTCTTCGGTAATGGTACATTCCAATTCCAACGTAGTCGAGCCCGTCAAGCAGGGTCTGTGGGGTATCTTTGAGGTATTTGCGGATACGATGGTCGTCTGCACGATGACCGCGCTCACGATACTCACCTCCGGTGTCATAGACCTCAATACAGGTGCTGCAGTCACTGACAGCGATTCCACGCTTGTGGCGGAGGCTTTCAATACCGTGTTCAAATTCGGAAGCTTTGAACTCGGACGCTACTTCATAGCGCTTGCTATACTTCTGTTCGCATTCACGACTGTGCTCGGATGGTCGCATTACGGCTCAAAGGCTGTGGAATACCTTGCAGGCGAAAAAGCTCCCGCAGCAGTGAAGATATATAAGGTGATCTTCGTTCTGATGATCATTTCCGGTGCTGTGATGACATCGAGCCTTGCATGGGATATTTCCGATACTTTCAACGGGATGATGATGATACCCAACCTTATCGGTGTTGTATCGCTTGCGCCTCTCGTAAGGAAAATAACGAAAAATTACATCGACAGGCGTATAAAGGGAAAAACAGACATCGAGCCCGTGCTTTCGCATTTCCCCGAGATAAACGAAGAAAATGCCCGCAGGATCTCTGAAACGGGCGAGGATTGAGATAATAGTATAACAATGCCCGACCGTACTGACTTACGGACGGGCACTGCTTTTTTCTTTCTCTGCAAAATGTGATATCATACCGTGCGGCAGAGGCAAGTGTATCAGCTCCAGTATTTCAGCGTGGAAAGGAAACCGTCGAACTGGATGCGGCGCTCTTTCTCGGGGATATTATCAGGATTAGGAGTGTGTTCGACGATATAATCGATCAGCTTTTCCTTGGAGCTGTAAACAAAACTTCCGCCGGAGTAGCACCATTTGCAGTAGTCCTCGTTGAAACTGCCGTCAGGTTCCTTGCTTATCACCCCGTCGTCGGTGAGAGGCATTCCGCAGCACTGGCAGATAAGCTGCCTCGGTGAGCCGAGAAGCGTGTTTATGGATACGTCGAATTCCTTTGAGAGCAGTTTTTTAATGATACGGCGACCACCGAGTTCTACACTCTTTCCCTACACGACGCTCTTCCGATCTG
>CAMVPV010000035.1 GCA_947169455.1 uncultured Clostridia bacterium
AAACGCGGGGTCAAGTTACTGTTCAGTTGAAAGCACGAGATCAATTGCTGTACTTGTCGTGAACACTTATGCGGTTCAGCGCACGTTTGAGTTTGAGCTCCGCAAGGTCGAAATCGTGCTGGCTCTTCTTCTCCTGGATGCGGCGGCGCGCGTCCTCCTCGGAGCGCTTCGCCCATTCGATATCGATCTCGTCAGCCCATTCTACGGCATTTGCGAAAATGCTCACCTTGTTGCCGCCGACCTTGATAAGTCCGGTCGAAAGTGCGGCAGTTCTCCAGGAACCGTCCTCCTGCTTAATTTTCAGCGGACCGGACGGCAGGTTTGCCACAAGGCTGATGTGATTTGCGAGCACACCGATATCGCCCTCGGTGGTGCGCACGATTATCTGCGAAGTCTCCCCGTCAAAGAAAGTCTTTTCGGGGGTTATTATCGTAAGCGGATATAATGCAGCCGTATTCAGCCCCTCCCTTCAGCGGAGAAATCAGTTCTCTGCGGACTTCTTAGCCTTCTCAACAGCCTCGTCGATCGTTCCGACGAACAGGAAAGCCGACTCGGGGAGATCGTCATGCATACCGGCGATTATCTCCTTGAAGCCGCGGATCGTTTCCTTCAGAGGGACGTACTTGCCCTCCATGCCCGTGAACTGCTCGGCTACGTTGAACGGCTGTGACAGGAAACGCTGTATCTTTCTGGCGCGGTTAACGGTGAGCTTGTCCTCGTCGGAAAGCTCATCCATACCCATGATAGCGATGATATCCTGGAGCTCGGTGTAGCGCTGGAGTATGTTCTGCACCTCACGCGCGACCTCATAATGCTCACTGCCGACTATCTCGGGCGTAAGTATCCTCGATGTGGAATCGAGCGGATCCACTGCGGGATAGATACCGAGCGATGCGATATTTCTCGAAAGAACCGTTGTCGCGTCAAGATGTGCGAAAGTAGTCGCGGGCGCGGGGTCGGTGAGGTCATCGGCGGGCACATATACAGCCTGCACCGAAGTGATAGAGCCCTTGTTGGTGGAGGTTATCCTCTCCTGCAAAGCGCCCATCTCGGTGGCCAGCGTAGGCTGATATCCCACGGCGGACGGCATACGTCCGAGCAGCGCGGAAACCTCCGAGCCTGCCTGTGTGAAGCGGAAAATGTTGTCAATGAAGAGAAGCACGTCCTGACCCTCCACATCGCGGAAATATTCCGCCATGGTAAGTCCGGAAAGTCCTACTCTCATTCTTGCTCCGGGAGGCTCGTTCATCTGACCATACACGAGAACGGTCTTGTTGATAACTCCCGATTCGGACATTTCGTTATACAGGTCGTTGCCCTCTCTGGTGCGCTCGCCGACCCCCGTGAATACGGAGATACCGCCGTGCTGGTTCGCAACGTTGTTGATGAGCTCCTGTATGAGGACGGTCTTTCCAACTCCCGCGCCTCCGAAAAGTCCTATCTTACCGCCCTTCAGGTAAGGGCAGATAAGGTCGATTACCTTGATGCCTGTTTCAAGCACTTCATTTGAAGCGGTCTGCTCCTCGTAGGAGGGAGCAGGTCTGTGGATAGCCCAGCGTTCCTCACATTCGGGCGCGGGCTTGTTGTCAACGGGTTCGCCGAGAAGGTTGAATATCCTTCCGAGAGTACCCTTGCCGACGGGAACGGTAATGGGCTCGCCCGTATCGACAGCATCGGTCCCTCTTACAAGCCCGTCCGTTGAGGACATGGCTATGCAGCGGACCACGTCGTCGCCGATATGCTGTGCTACCTCGCACACCAGCTCGACGCCGTTCAGATTTATCTTGATTGCATTCAGCAGTCTCGGAAGATTGTCCTGGTCGAAGCGGATATCTACTACCGCTCCGATTATCTGAACGACCTTTCCGACATTATTCTGCGGCATTCTGTGATCACCCCGTAATAATATTTCGGCTCACTGTCATTCCTGAGCGGACGCGCCGCTCACTATTTCGGTAAGCTCCTGAGTAATGGATGCCTGACGTGCGCGGCTGTATTTCAGCGAAAGATCGCTTATCATCTCCTCCGCGTTATCCGACGCATTTTCCATAGCGCTGCGCCTTGCCGCCTGTTCGGAGGCGAAGCTGTCAACAACGGCGCCGTACATCATCCCCGTGATATACTTGGGCACTATGCTGTTGAACACGGCAGCCGCCGAGGGTTCATATACAGGCAGTGCCTTTGATACCTTGATATCGTCGCGTATCTCCACGGGAAGCACGGGCTTTGACACCGCCTGCTGGAGGATAGGGGAGACATATTCCGTGTAGAACAGTTCCACCTCTTTTATCTCTCCGTTCAGATACGGTTCAACTATGCTGTCCGCAAGCTGTGCAGCGGTATGTATCTTCATGCCCTCGCCCACGTTCAGGCAGGAGCCGAGCATATCGAAACCGCGCTTTTCAAAATATTCCGCCGATTTCTTACCCACCGCGAGTATGCGCACATTGTCTTTTCCGAGCTCATCTATGCGCGCCTGGGCGAGCTTCAGTATATTGGCATTGAAGCCGCCCGCCAGACCTCTGTCGCCCGCGATGACGACCAGCAGATATTTTCCGTCCTTGCCCTTTCTGGTGAAGGGCGAGAGGAATTTTTCATTTTCCGCCTGTATCTCGCACATCGTCTCGTAAAGCGCATTGAAGAACGGGCGGGATCTGTCCGCTTTTTCCTTGGCTTTGCGGAGCTTTGACGATGCAACGAGCTGCATGGCTTTTGTGATCTGCATTGTGGACTCAACGCTCTTTATGCGGCGCTTGATGTCCTTCATATTTCCCGATGCCATATCTGGGATTTCCTTTCGGTCAATTCAGTTCGGATACGAACTTATCGGTAAATTCCCTGAGAGCCGCCTTGAGTGCGTTCTCGTTCTCGGCGGAAAGCTGTCCTGTGGATACTATCTCGTCGGGTATCTCATTGTGGACATTCGCCATGAATTCAAACAGATCATGCTCATACTCGGCTATCTTATCAACGGGAACATCATGGAGATAGTTGTTCGTTACCGCATAGATTATCATTACCTGGTTCTCGACAGCGATAGGGCTGTTTCTGCCCTGCTTGAGCACCTCCACAACTCTTTCGCCGAGTGCGAGACGCTCCATGGTATCCTTGTCGAGGTCGGAGCCGAACTGGCTGAACGCCTGCAGCTCCCTGTACTGTGAATAGGTCAGCTTCAGCGAGCCGGACACCTTCTTCATCGCCTTTATCTGCGCCGCGCCGCCGACTCTCGATACAGAGATACCGGGGTTTACCGCGGGACGCACGCCGCTGTTGAAGAGGTCGGTTTCAAGGAATATCTGACCGTCGGTAATGGAGATGACGTTGGTGGGGATGTATGCGGAAACGTCGCCTGCCTGTGTTTCGATTATGGGGAGCGCGGTTATCGAACCGCCGCCGTAATTCTCGTTCAGGCAGCACGCTCTTTCGAGCAGGCGGGAATGGAGATAGAATACATCTCCGGGATAAGCCTCACGTCCGGGCGGTCTTTTGAGAAGCAGCGAGAGTGTGCGGTAAGCGACAGCGTGCTTCGAGAGGTCGTCATATATGCAGAGGACGTCCTTGCCCTGTGAGAGGAAGTATTCGCCCATGGTGACTCCCGAATAGGGAGCGATATACTGGAGCGGGGCGAGCTCCGATGCGGTCGCGGAAACGACCACGGTATAGGGCATCGCGCCGTTCTTTTCGAGGGTATCGACAACGTTCGCAACGGTGGAGCGCTTCTGACCTATCGCAACATAGATGCAGATAACGTCCTTGCCCTTCTGGTTGATTATGGTATCGAGCGCGATAGCGGTCTTGCCTGTCTGGCGGTCGCCGATTATCAGCTCACGCTGACCCCTTCCTATGGGTATCATCGAGTCGATCGCCTTGATGCCTGTCTGGAGCGGGCGGCTGACTGACTTTCTGGTAATGATACCGGGGGCTATCTTTTCTATGGGCAGCCTTTCCTCCGAGAGGATGGCGCCCTTGCCGTCGATAGGCTGGCCGAGGGCGTTCACAACTCGTCCCAGGAGCTCATCGCCTACGGGAACGGATACGACGCCGCCGGTACGCTTTACCGTGTCGCCCTCCTTGATGTCGGTGTCCGAGCCGAGCATTACCGCACCGACGAAATCCTGTTCAAGGTTGAGCGCCATGGCGTATATACCGCCCTCAAATTCGAGCAGCTCGCCGGACATACAGCTGTCAAGGCCGTGTAGGCGGGCGATGCCGTCTCCGACGGTAACTACTGTACCTACGTCGGCAAGCTCGATCTTGCTGCGGTAGTTCTTTATCTGGCTTTTGATTATTCCGGTAATTTCATCCGGGCGCAGATCCATTAATTTACACCGGCTTTCTGGTTAAAAATCATGCCTGTCATCGCAGGGCACATCATGCTATGATATTTTTCATATTGCTGCGGATATCATCGAGCTTGGTGCGGACGGTGCCGTCCAGCATCCTGTCGCCGAAGGTGACCTTCAGTCCGCCCATTATGGAGGGGTCGGTCTGTTCGGTCAGGACTATCTTCTTCCCGTACACGGCAGAGAGCCTGTCCACGAGCTTTTTCCGCTGTTCGCCGGAAAGCGGTCTTACGGAAGTGACGGTCACATCCATCACGCCGTTGACATCGTTCCACTTTCTGCGGTAAGCCGACGCAATTGCCGGCAGGGCGCGTATCCTTCCCTTACGTGCCGCAAGGCAGAGGAAATTGAAGGAGATGTCGGAGATCCTCCCGCCGAAAACCTTTTCGAGCAGGTCTTCCTTTTCGCTCTGCGTCACAGAGGGCGCGCCGAGCACACTGTACAGCTCCGGGTTGCTTGCGAAGATATCCGAAAGAGCCTTCAGCTCTTCATTGAGGGAGTCCGTGCTTCCATCCTCGGCGGCGAGCTCATAGAGCGCCTCCGAATAGACCTTTTCCACGCTTCCGGTCATTTAGCATCACCGATCCCTGAAATGAACTCATCGATCAGTCTGTCCTGCTCCGCATCGCTCTCGATATTGCGCGAAACGACTTTTTCGGCAATAGATACCGCGATATCGGAGAGTTCGTCCTTTATCTGGTTGACTGCGCGTTTCTTTTCCTTTTCGATATCCGCGTTCGCCTTTGCGATTATGCTCTGTGCCTCGGTGCGCGCCTCGCCGATTATCTCATCGGAGCGCTTCTGAGCCTTGACAGATGCATTTCTCACTATCTCAGCGGATTCCTGTCCTGCCGCCGCGAGCTTTTCGCTGTACTCGGCTTCCATGTCCTTTGCATTCTTCAGTGCGGCGTCGGCGTCCTCATAGGTCTTGGATATCTGCTGATTGCGCTGTTCCATTACCGCCTTCACCCTGCCGAAGAGGAACTTTTTGAACACGAAGAAAAGGATAAGTGTGTTGCAGAGAACACCTATCACAGTGACCGGATCGATCGTTATAAAATCAAAATTTGCGTGCATACTGCCTGCCTCCGATCCTATTCAGAAAAGTAGATCCGGACGATCAGTCGTGGAGATGCTTTATGAACGGATTCATGAAGAGGAGGGCAAGTCCGATGAGCAGACCGTAGATACCGGTCGATTCGGCAACTGCGCATCCGATGAACATCGTGGATGTAGCGGAGCTCTTTGCCTCGGGCTGTCTGCCGATAGTCTCTATTGCCTTGCCGACTGCGTAGCCCTCACCGATACCGGGGCCTATACCTGCGATGAGCGCAAGGCCCGCGCCGATACCCTGTCCTGCGAGTACGATAGCTCTCGCCATGAGCTCGGTCTGTTCGATAGTCTGATTTCCCATAGATAAAACCTTTCCTTTCCGATTATAATATCAGTATGGGGACGCCCCCATAAGATCTTCTGCGGTCATTCCTTTTCGGGGTTTGCCGCATCTCCCACGTATGCCATGGTGAGCATGATGAAAACGTAGGATTGGATGACACCCGAAAACAGATCGAAATAGATCGAAAATACCGCCGGTATGCCGATCTGGAAGATGAAGAAGTGATTGAGCGTTATGCCTATCAGCCTGTACAGTGCGTTGCTTGCAAGTGTGAGCGCCGCATACAGCAGTGAGCTGATTATCATGCCGCCTGCCATGTTTCCGAACATACGGACTGCCATCGCGAGGGGCGTTGCGACCTCACTCAGGACATTCATGGGGGCAATGATGAACACCGGCTCGAAGAAGCTCTTTATGTAGCCGAAGAAGCCGTTGTTCCGTATCTTCCAGTAGGTAATGAGCGTGAAGGTCATCAGTGCCCATGTGCCCGTGCAGTTGATATCCACTGTCATGCTGCGCAGTCCGAGCAGGCTTATCAGTGCGCCGGAGAGTGCAAAGCAGAATATCGTGGCGACATAGGGCGCATAATATGCCATTTTGCTGCCCATCATATCCTTTGCGGTATTCTCAAAGAACGTCACTATCCATTCGGCAACAGCCTGCCGTTTGGTTTCGGGAACGACCTTGAGATCGTGTGTGAGCCACAGCACCAGAATAGTCAGTGCTATCATGACTATCCAGCCCGTGACAAGCGTTTCCGAGATAGCTATCTCCGTCTCGCCGAAGGTCAGCATAATGACCTTTCTGGGGCCCACAACATCTATTTCCATAGAACGTTATCCTCCTTTCCTTGCAGTTATCACACCATACACGGTGTATATCACCTTGGGATAAAAGAGCGGCAGGCACACCGCAGCCGGATTTACGGCGGGCGACGTGAAGCCGATCACCATAGCTGCCCCCATTATCGTCATCCTGACGAGATAGAAAAAGAACATATATCTCTTGGCTGCTTTTTTGGTCTTTTCAACAGCGCGTTCCGAGGAACACCCCAGAACGGTGATGTTTGCCGTCATGGCGGCAGTACCCAGAAGCAGTCCGAGAGGCACTTCTGTCCCAAGCCCGTAAACAGGGAGCGAGGCTAAAAAAATAACGGCGTCAGCGATGAGCGAATACGGAAGCAGGAAGTCAAGCTGGTCATTTACCATTTTACTCAAAAACCGTATGCGCAGACTGTTCCCCTCTTTCATTCCGCCGCATCAAAGCGGCATAATAGTACATTATCAATTATAACACTGTTTGTAACTTTTTGCAATGAATATTTTGCTATTTCTTGTATTTTGTACATTTCCCGCATCAAAACCGCCGATTATTGGTCAAATTGCAAAAAAATGCTGTTCACCTGCAATATTTTCATAGTTTTTGTTGACAAAAGCGCACGTATGGTTTATAATATTAAAAGTCGAAAAGCCGGGGCGTAACTCAGTTTGGTAGAGTGCTTGCTTTGGGAGCAAGATGCCGCAGGTTCAAGTCCTGTCGCCTCGACCAAAAGCCTTTTCTAAAAACTTCAAAAAAACTTGAAAAAATTTTGAAAAAGGTCTTGACAAATGAAAAGAAGTGTGATATAATAATTAAGCAATAAAGCGCTGGTGTAGCTCAGTTGGTAGAGCAGCTGATTTGTAATCAGCAGGTCGGGGGTTCGAGTCCGTCCACCAGCTCCATTATTTTGCTTAAATGAAGGTGTTACACTTCATATGGGAGAGTTCCCGAGTGGCCAAAGGGGGCAGACTGTAAATCTGTTGCTTTCATGCTTCGATGGTTCAAATCCATCCTCTCCCACCACTAAGCCCCGAGCAAAATCGGGGCTATTTTAATTTAAAGGGGTATTATCTATGTTCTGGACTAATCTTGTGAAAACTATAGCTAAGGGCCTTCTGGTTGTAATGCTCATAGTTGTTTTTATCGCATTTATTGGTGCGGTAAGGATCAGCGTTCTTTCAGGACTTCTTACACTTGTCCTTGGAATTCTCGGCTCTTTTGTTACTGTTTCGGGTATCATGATGGCCTGCGAGATATCAGAGAACATAGCTGCTATAAAGAATCACCTCACAGGTACAGCTTCAACTTCAAACGAGCCTATCAGCTTCAACAGCATCGCTCAGAATCTTGGCGTTAATCTTAATCAGAATAACGCTGCTCAGTCTGCTGCTCCTGCACAGCCTGTCACACCTGTACAGCCTGCTGCACCTGCGCAGGAAGAGTCAAAGCCTGTTGATCTCAGCAAATAATGATCTGACGGCACCTTGAGTGTGCCTTTGAAAAAGTACCTTGCTTTCATGGCAAGGGCTTTTTTATGCCCGGAAAAAAAGAGGATTTGCATTAAAACTTATGCGAATCGTTAAATAAAGTATAGGAGATGAACTATATGCCCGCAGTAAGAACTACACCTTCTGTTGAAGCTTTTAAAAAATACTGGTGGAACAGAAAAGCTACGGTAAATAACCTTATCATGTGGATCGTGCTTATTGTTATTGATGTGCTGCTCATTGCTGTTGGTGCGATTACTCCGGGGGCAAGTTCAGATGATTTCCTGATGATATTCGTCATTCTGGGTATCATTTATATTATCAGGATGGTGAATACTCCGAAAAAGCTCTATGACAGGGTAATGAAGATATCTCCCGATCAGGTGGAGACCGTGGCTTTCGGAGATATCGGCTTCACTGTTGAACTAAGGGGCACTAATGTCATGGAACATAGGGAGATCCCCTATGTCCGTGTGACTTCAGCTCAGTATAAAGACGGCTGGTTCTATATCGTCGTCGATCAGATATACACCAATTTTTTCTGTACATCCGACTTCATCGAGGGTACTCCCGAGGAACTGCTGAATATTCTCAGCGCTAAAGTCGGAAACA
>CAMVPV010000036.1 GCA_947169455.1 uncultured Clostridia bacterium
AACCGGTCTATCATACGCTGCGCCTTATCAGGGGCGTGAGCACCGGCGATGAATACTTCATACTCGGCATCATCAATATCGACAAGCAGGTGCGGGAGGAAATGGAAGCGGAGCGTCTCAGCAAGGAGCGCGAGATATATAATCAGATAGCCGGCAGCCTTGCGGAGCATTACGATACCATATATTATGTGGATATGGAGACCAACCGCTACTTTGAATTCTCCTCGCATCAGAATTACAAGGATCTGAACATACCTACCGTGGGCAGGGATTTCTTTGCGGAGAGCCGGAACAATATCCTGACGGTCGTATATCCCGATGACCGTGAACTGGTCACGCAAATGCATTACAAGGAGCAGGTCATAAAAAACCTCGAACACAGGAGCACCTTCACCTTTGATTACCGCCTGCTCATGAACGGCAGACCACTGCATTACAGATATTACGAGATGTGGGCGAACGACCGCAAACATCTTATAGTCTGCATAGAAAATATAGAAGATGAAGTCACTGTTGAAAGGGCGCTCGAAAAGAGCATCAAGAAGAGCGAGACCTACGCCCAGATAGCGGAGAGCCTTGCCTCTCACTATGATGTGATATACTATGTAAATACATCGGATGACTCATACAGTGAGTTCACATCCAATACCATATTCGGTGATACCGAGCTGGATATAAGCGGAAATGATTTCTTTTCCGATGCATGGAAAAATGCCGAAAAGATCATCCATCCGCAGGACAAGGAAATGGTGCGCGGCGTCATAAACAAGGAGAATATCATAAACGCACTGAAAAGCCAGAAGCAGTACAGTGCGGATTACCGCATGATGGTGAACAACAAGCCGCAATATACAAGGCTTACAGTTATGTGGTCGAGCGACCGCACACACTTCATCATAGGTGTCGAGAACATCGACGAGCAGGTGAACAAGGAGCACGAGCAGGCGAAGGCGCTCAGCAGAGCGAACGAGATGGCGCGCCGCGACGAGCTGACCGGCACAAAGAACAAGAACGCATATCAGGAGCTTGAAAGGACCGTACAGAACAATATCGCAGGCGGCGTTGACTATCTCAGGTTCGCTGTAGTGGTATGCGATATCAATAATCTGAAGGTCATAAACGATACGCAGGGGCATACGGCTGGCGATGAATATATCCGCTCTGCCTGCCGCATGATATGCCGCATTTTCTCGCACAGTCCCGTATTCCGCATAGGCGGCGATGAATTCGTCGTGTTCATGAGCGGCGCGGATTATCCGAACAGGAACGACCTGTTTGCACAGCTCCGTGCAGAGGTGCGTGAGAACTGCCGTCAGGGAAGCGGCGCTGTCGTTGCTTCGGGCATGGCAGAATTTGAACCCCTGAAGGACAAGAAGCTCGCGGACGTTTTCGAGCGCGCGGACAAGATAATGTACAGCAACAAGACCGCTTTGAAGGAGGCTGAACTCAACGAAGAAACCGGCGAGGCTGCGCGCGAGATAAACATGGTGGTGCCCCCGGAACGCAAGAGGCGGCTTGACGAGCTGTTCGAGGCGTTCACGGCAGTGGCTGACGGCACATACATATATGTTTGCGATATGCGCTACGATTTTTCACGCTGGTCGAAAACAGCAGTGGATACCTTCGGTCTGCCGTCGGAGTATATGTATTCGGCAGGCGACATCTGGGAGGAACGTATCCATCCGGATGACAGGAAAGCCTATCACAACGGGATACAGGATATTTTCAGCGGCGAGGATACCTCACACGATATGCTGTACCGCGCACGCAGACTGGACGGAGATTACAACGTCTGCACCTGCCGCGGCGTTGTCATAAGGAACGAAAACGGCGAACCTATCTACTTTGCGGGCTCGATAAGGAACCACGGCATACACAAGAACATAGATTCACTGACGGGACTGCGCAGCCAGTACGGTTTCCTTGAGGATCTCCAGGTGAATATGCTGAAAAACACCCGCATGGTCGTATGCATGATAGGCATCGGGAAGTTCACAGAGGTAAATGCGGTATATGGATATCATTTCGGAAATGAGATACTCCAGCGGTTCGCAAGATATCTTTTTGAGCACGTAGAGGATAGAGGCGTGGTATATCGCCTCGACGGCACGAAATTTGCCGTTCTCAGCACAAAAGGCTCGGCAGAACAGGCGCGGGAAAGCTATGAGGATCTGCGCACGCACTTCCGAAAGGGCTTCATCCTTAATGACAAGACAGTTATACTCGACCTCAACTGCGGTCTGCTCACGGTGGATAATTTCAGCGTCGATTACCAGACGGTATATACCTGCCTCAACTTTGCATACGGTGAATCGAAGCTCCGCAAGCAGGGTGACATGGTGGAATTCTACAATGACCTGAACGACGAGAACAAACAGCGCCTTGAAAAGCTCAACGCGATAAGGGCGTCGATAATGGATGAATACCGCGGATTTTTCCTGATGTATCAGCCGGTAGTGGATGCGAACACCGAAAAGCTCATCGGTGCGGAGGCGCTGCTGCGCTGGAGAAATGACGAATACGGCACCGTGCCGCCCGACCACTTCATTCCCGTGCTGGAAAAGGATCCGCTGTTCTACGGGCTCGGCAAATGGATACTCGAAACTGCGATAGTCAGTGCGAAGAAGATACTGAAAAGCAATCCCGATTTCGTGATAAACGTGAACCTTTCCTACACGCAGCTCGAAAAGCCCGATTTTGTAGATATGGTGCTCGGAGTGCTGAAGCAGTACGATTATCCGGCAGAGCACCTCTGCCTGGAAATAACCGAGAGATGCCGTCTGCTGGATATGAGCCTGCTGAAAACGGTCATCGTCAACCTGCGCGGAAGGGGCGTGAAGATAGCGCTCGACGACTTCGGTACAGGCTTCTCGTCGGTGGGCGTGGTGAAGAACCTGCCGTTCGATATCATCAAGATAGACCGCAGCTTCGTGCTGAAGATAGAGGAGGACGAGAAGGAGCGCCAGCTGATATGGTATTTTGCGGGCGTGGCGAGCACATTCGGCGCAAAGGTGTGCGTCGAGGGTATCGAAACGGCGGAAATGTGCGAGATACTGCGTCAGTACAGCATACAGAGCTTCCAGGGCTATTACTATGCAAAGCCGCTTGAATTCGATGCTTTCATGGATTGGACGGAAAAGAAGCTCAACGGCGGAACTACGGCTGAATGACGGTCTGACATCTCATCCGCGCTCTTTGTACGGCAAACGGCTGATAAATGCCTGACCGATACAGTTTCCGTTCAAAGCGGATGCGCCCCCCTCCCAAGGATGCTTCAGCCGCAGATAGCGGATCTATATGACCATATATATATTATCCCGGAGTAGAATAATATGAAAATAAAAAAGACAGCGGCGCTGCTGTGCCTGCTGATGCTTGCCGGATGTGCGGGCGACCCGCCCACCGTGCAGATAAGCGAGACAGCAACAGTTACTACAGCCGCCGAGACTGTGACGGAGACAGAAGCCACCGTTTCACTTACCGTAACGGATTTTTCCGGGACATTTTCAGAAGCACCGGAGACTTCTGCAGAAACAGCAGCGGAAACAGAAGCAGAACCGGCTGCAGAACCGGAACCGGTCAGGTTTGATACGGGCAGCGATGTGATAGATTATCTTTCTATGGGCGAATGGTACGTGACCGATATGCGCACCGGCGATGACTACGCGCGCCTCCGCGTATGGGAGGACGGCAGCATTATGGTCGAGCGCATAGAGGGCGGCAATGTCGCCAAAGGAAAGCTTGACATACCCGACCGCGAAGGCGGCGGTGCCCCGTACAATTTCGGCATCGTGCCGGACGGTATAGCGGACTGGGCGCTCCCCGAAGGAGAGAGCGTTCCTGCGGACGGCGGCATGATGCACGGATATTTCCTGACAGGGAACGGTCTGGGCGAAGATATGCTGTTCCTGCGCGATATGAACAACGGTACTATGTCTGTCCTTGACTATGCATTCTCCCCTCCCGATCATGTTCCCCCGCTGTACAGGAGCGACCACACCGACTTCCTCATGCACAGAAAGACCTTGGCGGCGGAGACCCCCGCGGAAAAGGTCAGCGACGGCGAATTCTATGCATGGTGCTGGGAGCGCACCGAGAGCGGTCTGCTTCTGGAACCGGTCGAACTCCATGAAAACGAGACCGTAAATGAGGTGACGGACAGGAAATATCTCGCCGCAGAGATATACGCCCCGGAAGTGCCCATGCTTATAGAATATCCTGTGTCGGACAGGGCTATGAATGAAAATTATCTTTCGGGAAGATATCTCGGAAGAAAATATCCGCTGATGCTGTTCAGGGTATTTACCGATGAGAACGGCGTTGTGCGTAAAATGGAGGAGCTCGACAATACATACGGGTTCCGCTACGACCTCGGCGGGATCCTTCCGGAATTTTCCTGCACTGCCGATAGCTTTACTGTCGGCGGAAAGACATACGGGCTTGCCGATATCGCACAGGTCGCGAATTCATTTACCGAATGCACCGCCTGCGGCAGCCGTATAATAATCGAGGGGCATTCAAATCCGCACAATTCCGAGTATATTATATACAACACCGACACCTGTGAATTCGAGGAGCCGATGTTCGGTGCCTGCCTTTCGTGGGTGGATGATGATATCAACACCTGCATCTACGCAATGTGGGAATCGCTGTACGACCGCGGCGGAAATGTGATAGCGACCGCCGGCGGAGAGATCATGGGCATAGACTACGCAGAGGACGGGAAAAGCGCCGTTTTAACGTGGTACGAGGACGAGGAAGAAAAGACCATGACCGTTGAGATACCCGCCGTAGATGACCGTGCGGTATATGCATATATGGATTTCCTGCGTTCGGGCACGGCGGCTGCATGGCAGAGGTTCGTGAAGTATGCACCCGAAAACGCCGTGATGTATATCATAACCTCGCCGCCCGATGAGCTTCTGCGGTACGCCGGCGAGATAGAGCGCGGCGACGGCAGCGAAAATATCATGGCGATCTCACTGGCTGACAATGCCTGCGTGCGGCTGAACAGCGGAACGTACAATTTCGATGATCCGTCCGGCGCGCGCTGGCAGGATGTTGCCCGCGGCGAAGATCACTGGCTGAACAAGGGCGGCAGCATCGTGTTTGAAACTGTCATTCCCGAAGGTATCCCTTCGCAGTTCATAGAGCTGACCACTCCGGAATACAGCGTCGGGTGGGACGTTGCGGTGATATCCGGAAAAGATCCGATATGCAGTGAATTTGCAGTACAGACAGGAAACCCGCAGCTGAACTAACATAAAACAGTGGACCCCGCGTTTGTTACCGTATAGGATAACAAACGCGGGGTCCGGCTTTGCTTGCCTAAAATATTTCCTGTACTTGTCCACATCAGAACGAACGGAGAGTGTTACGGTACAGCCGCCCGCCGTCGGAGGCACCCTGCCCGTCTGATCATCTTTCGCTGATGGGGATATATTCGTGGTGCGGGCTGACGCTCTTGTACGCGGGACGGATTATTTTGCCCGCATTGTCGAGCTCCTCTATCCTGTGCGCCGACCACCCCGAAAGACGTGCTATCGCAAACAGCGGCGTGTAAAGCTCCTCGGGGATATTCAGCATACTATATACAAATCCGCTGTAGAAATCAACATTTGCGGAAACTCCCTTGTAAATATGGCGCTCCTTCGAGATGACCTCCGGCGCGAGCGTCTCGACCATATTATAAAGCGCGAGCTCCTTTTCCATATTCTTCTCCTTCGCAAGCTGAGAAACAAATCCTCGGAAAATGTTCGCGCGCGGGTCGGATATGGAATATACAGCGTGTCCCATGCCGTAGATGAGCCCCGAATGGTCGAACGCTTCCTTGTGGAGCAGCTTTGTGAGATATGCCGCCACCTCGTCCCTGTCTGTCCAGTCGGAGACATTCTTCTTCATGTCATTGAACATCAGCGTTACCTTGATGTTCGCGCCGCCGTGCTTGGGTCCCTTCAGAGAGCCGAGCGCCGCCGATACTGCGGAATAGGTGTCCGTTCCCGAGGAGGTGACTACGTGCGTCGTGAAGCTGGAATTGTTTCCGCCGCCGTGCTCAGCGTGGAGCACCAGCGCAAGGTCGAGCACGCGCGCTTCAAGCTCGGTGAAGCTGCTGTCCGGGCGGAGCATATGCAGTATATTCTCCGCGGTGGAATATCCCGACTTCGGGCGTTGTATATAGAAGCTCTCGTTATCTATGAAGTATCTCTTCGCGTGGTAGCTGTAAACCGCGATCAGCGGCATCAGCGCGATGAGTTCGAGCGACTGGCGCAGAACGTTTGCTATCGAAGTATTGTTCGGGTAATCGTCATAGGAGAACAGCGAGAGTATGCCGCGGGAGAGATTGTTCATGATATCGCTGCTGGGAGATTTCATCACGATATCGCGCACGAATGCCGTGGGAAGCTGGCGGTAATCGGAGAGCAGCGCACAGAAATCATCGAGCTGTTCCTTGTTGGGCAGACTGCCGAAAAGCAGCAGATACGTGGTTTCCTCAAAACCGAAGCGGTGTTCGTCAATAAATCCGCGGACGATATCGTTGATATTGATCCCGCGGTAGAACAGCTTTCCTTCGCAGGGTATCATGTCGTTGTCCTCAACGATATACGATACTATCTCGGATATCTCGGTGAGACCCGCAAGCACTCCCTTTCCGCTTATGTCGCGGAGCCCGCGCTTGACATCGTATTTCGCATAGAGCTGCTGATCTATCTTTCCGCTTTCGGTGCACAGCTCTGCAAGCTCCTTTATCTTGGGTGTTACCTGTGAAAAACTGTAATGTGATGCCATAGTGCGCATCTCCTTTCCAATAAAATCTATTATATAAATTTATATTCTTAACATTTATCAATAATTGTATAATAATTTCATTATATCATATTTCTGAAGGTTAGTCAACAGTTTGCAGAAAAAACTTATTGCGGTTATCCTGCACGATCAATGCTTTTCTGCACGAATCATTCAAAAATGACCAATTCCCGCTGCAAAAGACTAAGCAGAAATGTTCACATAGCCAAAAGTGACAAAAACATCACTTTATGTCTTGACAACTCAAAATCCAGGTGATATAATTGTCACATCAGGTGATAAAAACATCACATATTGTGATGAATATATCACTTGGCTGAAAGGAGAGATCATTATGACATTCACAAAAAGAATAATCTCAAAGAAAACGGACCGCCGCATGATAACACTTACGGAAAACGCAAAGCTCAAGGCAGTGCTCATGTCTGCGCTGCTCGCAATGTACGCTGCCGACAGCTTTACGGATTTTTTCGGATCCATGAGATTCATACTGTACATCGCAACAGGCATCTGGCTTATCGTTTTCCTGTATTATATTTCGGTGAGACACAGTTACACCGTTGAAAAGGATGATGAGATGTCCTCTGCGCACCGTACAAAGGCGGCAAGCATCTGCCTCGGGATACTCGGTGCGGCAGCATCGGTCATCTTTCTGGCATTTCAGATATTTGACCTCAGATTTACGATCAACCGTGACAATATCATAAATGTATTCATGTTTGCATTCTGCATCAGGAGCATCATAGAAAATGTCGCTTTCCTCGTACTTGAAAAGAACGTCTCCGGAGAAGCCGATGAGGAGGAATAAATGGCAGAGCTGAAAACGAAACTGAAAGAATTCCGCGCCTCGAAGGATATGAAGCAGGGCGAGCTTGCCGAACTGGTCGGGGTGCGGCGTGAGACTATAATCCGGCTCGAGAAAGGGAGATATGACCCGTCGCTCAAGCTGGCAATGGACATCGCAAAGGTGTTCGGAGCATCGGTCGAAGACATTTTTTACTACGAATAGGACGTTTTTGTCACGGGACACAGTATGTCCCATCCGCGTAAGATCGGCATTTGCTCATTTTATGTCCTTTATTTTCCGGCAGAGTATGATATGATGAAAACAGAACGGAGGTCACCGCACAATGGATCAGATCAAGATAGGAAACTTCCTTCGGGAGCTTCGCAAGGAAAAAGGAATGACACAGGAACAGCTTGCAGAAAAGGTAAGCGTCGCACGCAGAACTGTTTCAAGATGGGAGACAGGGAGCAATATGCCCGATCTGGATATCCTTGTGGAACTGTCTGATCTGTACGAAGTAGAACTCCGTGAACTACTAAACGGAGAAAGGACTTGTGAGAAAATGAACAAGGAACTCAAAGAGACCGTACTCGCCGTTGCGGAATACAGCGGCACAGAAAAAGAGCACAGTGCAAAGATCGTGGGTATGTATTTCATGATCGGCATCGTCTCACTGATCAGCAATTTCATTATGAATTGTATGGAATTGCCGGACACTTTCCTTACAGGATTATTACATGGATTTACGTTCACTCTGGCGCTGGGCGCGATGATAATGGGTCTGCTGTACATAAGCGGCAGGCTTGCGAAGCTGTCTGCGTTCAAAAAAAGGCTCACCGGAAAAGATAAGGAGGAAGAGATATGAGAAACATGAAAATAAGCATTTATCAGATCATAGGAACGGCGATCATCTCGCTGATGCTCGTGACCGACCGTCTCTGGCATATCGTACCGGACTGGCTCGCTCTGATCCTTGCGCTCGTATCCGCAATGCTTAGAGGAGTAGGTCTACACCGCACCATC
>CAMVPV010000037.1 GCA_947169455.1 uncultured Clostridia bacterium
AGAAGTATCATCTCTATATCGTAAGCAACTGCCAGAGCGGATATATCGAATCCTTTCTCGAGCATTACGGATTGGGAAAATACTTTGACGATATCGAATGCTACGGCAACGATCTGAAGGGAAAGGGCGACAATATAGCACTTGTCACAGAGCGTAACGATCTTGACAGAGCGTGGTATGTGGGCGATATACAGGGCGACTGTGATGCAGCTGTGCAGGCAGGGATAGGTTTTATCCACGCGGCTTACGGGTTCGGTACGATAGCGCAGGAGGTGCCCGAGCTTTCGGAATTCCGCAGACTGCCGGAGCTGATGGAGTCTATCGACCGCTGACAGCGCATGAGCGGCGCGCTTTCAGCGCTGCCGCAGTGCGGATATGCCGCAGAAGATAAGGAATACCGCTATATCAGCGGAAACGATAGTTGCACCGGTAGGGGTGGAAAATATAATAGATGAGATTATCCCCGCAGCAGCGCATATCACTGCGATCACCGCAGAGCATATCATTACGCTGCGAAAGCTCCTGAAAACACGCATTGCGGAGAGCGCAGGGAAGATGATCAGTGCCGAGATGAGCAGCGAACCGACGAGGTTCATCGCGAGAACGATTATGAACGCAGTTATCACCGCTATCAGCAGATTGTAACCGCCTGCATTTATCCCGCTTGCCCGCGCAAAATTCTCATCGAAGGTGACCGCGAATATCTTGTTGTAGAACAGACCGAAAACTATCAGCACCACGGCGGACATCCCCGCGCAGAGCCACACCTCGCCCTTTGTGAGCGTAAGTATCGATGTAGAACCGAACAGCGTGCTGCACACATCGCCCGCAACGTTTGCGGATTTCGAGAACAGATTTATCAGCATATAACCGACAGCAAGCGCCGACACTGATATCATCGCGACGGCGGCGTCACCCTTTATGCGTGTGTTCTGTCCCGTGCGGAGCAGAAGCACCGCCGAAATGACCGTCACGGGGAGGATTATCATCATTTTTTCGGTCAGCCCCGCAACGATAGCTATCGCCATAGCGCCGAAGGCAACGTGCGAGAGCCCGTCGCCAATGAACGAGAACCGTTTCAGCACGAGTGTAACGCCGAGCAGAGATGCGCACAGCGCTATCAGCAGCCCGACGATAAAGGCATACCGCACGAATGGGAACGAGAAGTAATACGGTATTTTTTCCAGAGCTTCACTCATAGTCGTCCTCCGTATATATAAAGCTTTTTCCCGCACTGCTGGTGATGTAATCTTCCTTGGTGCCGAAGAAAAGCTGACGGCTGTGTCCGATATGCAGGACGTGGCTTGCATACTTCACCGCAGCATTGACATCATGTGATACCATTATTATGGTTTTTCCGCCGCTGTTCAGTCTGGCAATGAGCTCGTACATATCGTTCTGCGCCTTCGGGTCGAGCCCCGTTACGGGCTCATCGAGCAGGAGCAGCTTTTCGGCGGCGCACAGAGCTCTTGCGAGAAGTACTCTCTGCTGCTGACCGCCCGAAAGATCGCGGTAGCATTTTTCGGCAAGACCGGTTATGCCGAGCTCATCCATAATACGTGCGGCAAGCGCTTTTTCCGCTTTGCCGAAGAACGGGCGCAGTCCGCATTTCGCAAGGCAGCCGGACATGACTATCTCGCGCACCGATGCTGGGAAATCCTTCTGCACGACGGTCTGCTGCGGAAGGTAGCCGATATCCCGTGCTGTGACGTCGCCGCACCATTCTATACTGCCGGACATAACGGGACGCAGTCCGAGCAGAGCCTTTATCAGTGTGCTTTTGCCGGAGCCGTTCTCGCCGAGTATGCAGAGGTAATCTCCGCTGCTTACTGTAAAATCAAGATTTTCGATGACTGTGCTGCCCTCATAGCCGAGGGCGGCATTTTTGCATACTATCTGTTCCGCCATCGGGGTACCCTCCGTGATTCAGCTGAGTGCTTCCTTCAATGTTTCGTAATTCGACCGCATAATACCGAGGTAGGTGGTATCAGCTGTCTGTTCGCCCGAAACGGACTGTATCGAATTGAGCATTACTTTTTTCTGAGCCTTTGAAGCGGTGCAGCTGATAATGGAATCGGCTATCTCGCCGTCGGAATTTTCTATCGTAAATATCGTATCTGCGCCGAGCTCGTCCGCCTTGCCCGCAAGGAAGGTCACCGTCTCGAAGCTCGCTTCGGAATCGGCGGAGCAGCCAATGAATGCCGCATAGTAATCAAATCCGTAATCATCGGTGAAGTATCTGAACGGAAAGCGGTCGCCGAATATGAGCGTCTTTCTGTTTTCGGGAAGGCTTTCCGCGAACGCTGCGAGATCCGCATCGAGAGCGCCGAGCTTTTCGGTGTAGGCTGAAAGGTTCGCTCTGTAGCTTTCCGCATTGGCAGGGTCTTTTTCGCATACGGCATCGGTTATCCTGCCGCAGATCGTTCCGGCGTTTTTCAGCGAGAGCCAGACGTGCTCGTCGTATTCCGGCTCTTCCTCGCCGGCTTCTTCTTCCTCGCCCTGCATACCCTCCTTCAGCTCTTCTTCCTTGGCATTTACGGTATCGAGAAGGGAAATGACGGTCATATCCTTGTTGACTGCTTCGCTGAGAGCGTCCTCTACCCATTCATCCGATTCGCCGCCCACATATATAAAGATATCGCACTGCGAGATCTTTATGATATCGTCGGCAGTGGGCTGATAGCTGTGCAGATCGAAGCCCTTTTCAAGTAGATAGGTGATATCGGCACTGTCCGCCTTGTCACCGAGTATCTCCCTTGTCCAGTCGTATTCGGGAAAAATGGTGCAGACGATTTTAAGCCTGTCGGGATCATCGGCTGCAGTGGTGACAGTCTCGGCGGCGGAGGCATTTCCGGCTGAGGCACAGGCGGTCAACCCGAGCGCAAGTGCGGCTGTAAGTGCGGCTGTTTTCAATTTATTAAAACCAAACATAATAAGTACTCCCAAAGATATTTCAGGATCATCTGCAATCCTTGCAGATGCCGGTAAGGACCATGCTTTTGTCAAGGCAGAAGCCCTCGCTTTCGAGCAGCTCGGCGATGAGCTGTTCGCTGATCTTCTCGTTCATGTGGAAAAGATTACCGCACACACGGCACTTCATGTGAAGATGCATACGGCAGGCGGCGCTGTCGGTTATCTGGTAGAGAAATTCCCTGCTGCACCCGTTAACGGTGCGCTTTACGACACCCTCCTCTACGAGCTGCTTTATCAGCCGATAGACGGTGCTTTCGCCGGGCACCTTTTCGGTATCGGGGTCGTTTTTCATCAGTCCGGTAATGTCGGCTACCGTCATTGCGCGGGCGCTGTTCCTTCTGAGGAACCTGAGCAGCTGATCCCGCTGGACCGTATTGTATTTTGCCATATTTCACGCTCCCTTGATAAACGAAAACGACAGTTACTTTCAAATTAAAATCAACAGTTACTTTCAATTTCAAATGATACCATATATAAATATTGTTGTCAACAGTGTGAAGGTATTTTTTACGTAATTCACATATATGAGAGCTTCTCTCAATTTTTTTTGTGCATTTGAATACATAATGACGGTACAGAAAAAATCAATATGTATTTTTCACAGTATTTGATTTGAACATTTGTGATAAAAATCGTCTTGACATAAAAGGATTTTTGTGTTATATTATATATGATGTGTAATATAGGCGAGTTGTCTGCCCGCTTTTTGCGGTGCGCCCGTCTTGATTTACCGAAAAAAATAAACAAAATCGGATGGTGGTTGAAAATGGATCTTACAGAGTTCAAAAAAATGCTTACAGACAGTCTCGCTGATGATGAGATAAAAGCTGCATTCAGAAAAATATTCAGCAGCGACAGTATCGCAGAAGATATCGCAAAATATGAAAAGCACATAGAAGAGCTTGAAGCCGCAGTTGCAGCCGCAGCCGATGAAAAGAAGGAAATGTCCCTTCAGCTCAATAAGGCTAAGCTCGATGTTTCCGACCGTGAAAAGCGCATAGCTGACCTCGAAAAGCAGGTATCCGCAGGCGCTTCCGATGTCCGTGCCTCCGCTGACAAGCTCGAATCGCTCGAAAAGCAGGTTTCGGAGCTCACCGAAAAGGTCGAGAAGTCCAAGACCGATATCTCCGACAGAGATGCCCGCATAAGCGAACTTATCGCCGCTCAGACAGCAGGCGACAGCTCTGCTAAGCAGTCCGCAGAGAAGATAGCATCCCTCACCTCCAAGGTCGAGGAACTCAATACCCAGGTCGAGAAGTACAAGGCAGACATCTCCGACAGAGATGCCCGCATAAGCGAAATGACCGCTGCTCAGTCCGCAGGCGACAGCTCCGCAAAGGCTGCCTCCGATCAGATCGAGGCACTCAACAAGAGAGTCGCACATGCCATCCAGCAGATGATAGGACGCAGAAGCCGATGCCGAGATACTCAAGTACCGCGGCGATATCTCGAAGCTCGAAGAGGATTACTCCGATCTCCAGGATATGATAACCCACGTTACCGCAGAAAAGGCATCCGCAGACGAAAAGATCTCCCAGCTCAATACCGAGCTCACCGACCGTGCTTCGCAGATCGAATCACTCAACGAAAAGCTCAGCAATTCCGAAAAGGAAAAGTCCGAGATCAAGGCTGCTGCCGAAGAGGCAAAATCCGCATCCGCCCATTCTATGGACCGTATAAAGGAACTCGGAGATCAGCTTGAACAGATCAAGACATCTGTTGCAGGCAAGGACGAAAAGATCGCTGAGCTCGAATCCGCACGCGCAGAAAATGCTCAGGCTCTCGAAAGCCTCCGCGGCATGAACGAGAACCTCACCTCTACTATGAAGGAACTCAACGACGCAGTTACCGAAAGAGATGAGAAGATCGACGTGATGAGAAAGCAGCTCCAGGCTATGCTCGTGCTCAAGGAAAAGATCAACGAGTACGCAGACACCGCCAATGCTTACGCAGAGGAAGTCGAGAACGCACGCGCTCTCGTTGCCGAGAGAGATAACATAATCGCATCACTCAATGACAACATAGAACGCCTCAATCAGGCTGTCGAGACAAAGGCTCAGCAGCTCAATGAGCGCGAGGCTTATAACGGCAAGCTCGAAGAAGAACTCAATGATTTCAAGGCAGATGCATCCGCAAAGAATGCCGAGATCAAGCGTATGCAGGAAGAGATGGAGAATGCAGCCAAGACCGTTGATGCATACAAATCCACCTTCGGCGACCTCACCAAGATGTTCGACAAGTACAACAACCTTTCTCCCAAGACAAAGGAAGGTCTTGACGAGAACCAGGTATTCCCCACAGGACTTACCGTCCGCAGCTTCCTTTCCTGCGGCGCACAGTGGGGTCATATACAGGCACTCTGGGAATATGCACAGATGCGCATAAACGCAGAGGACTTCACCGATATCAACGTGCTCAACGAACTGTTCATCTACTTCATGGACTTCTACAACAGCAGCCACAAGTCTCCCCAGTATGAGATCATATACGGCAAGGCAGGAGAATCCTACAACGAGGAGCTCCATGCCCGCATAATGACCAGAGAAGAAAGAAAGGCAGCTTTCTTCGGCGAGACCAAGAAGACGGGTCCTGTTTCCGGTCCTATCATCGAGGGCGTATTCTGCGGCTACAAGAACCTTAAGAACGGCAGAGTCATCAAGCAGGCGATCGTAAAGATCTGACCGCGTAAAATCAATTACATAGAGCCTGTCCGGTGTCGGGCAGGCTCTTTCTGTGAAAGTGTGAGTATATGGATATAAATGAAGTACAAGCCGAGATAAAACGCCTTTCGGGAAATAATGTCGAATTTGCGGAATCCACGATCCCGAACGCTGCTCCCATAATGGGAGTGCGGCTGCCCGACCTGCGGAAGATCGCTAAGGCAGCGGCAAAGGGTGATTATGAAAAATTCCTTGCCGAAAACCCTATGGATACGTTTGAACTGCAGACGATACAGGCTTTTGTGATAGGTTACGCAAAGGACGATATCGGAAAGCTGCTCGCTCATTTAGAGGAGTTTATACCCCGTGTGCATGACTGGTCGGTAAGCGACTCTCTCTGTCAGAACTTCAAGATATCGGAAAAATATCCGGCAGAGACATACGCTGTGCTGATGAAATACAAGGATTCCGAAGAGGAATTCCCTGTGCGTATCGTTGCGATAATGCTGATGAGCCATTTTCTCAATGATGAATATATCGAACGTGTCATCACCGTGCTGAATGAGCTGAAAACCAACGCATACTATTCGAGAATGGGCGTCGCGTGGGCAGTAGCTACGATAATGGCAAAGTATCCGGACAGATGTCTTGAATATCTGCGCTCGGAGGATAACCGTCTCGATGACTGGACGTTCAATAAGGCGATACAGAAAATTAAGGAATCCTACCGCGTTTCCGATGAGATGAAAAAGACCGTCACCGCACTGAAACGCAAGGGATGAACGGCAGATGCCCCGCATTCGCTGCGGAATG
Source organism: uncultured Clostridia bacterium (assembly GCA_947169455.1). The sequence continues at coordinate 6,447 of CAMVPV010000037.1, forward strand.
ACAAGCGCGGATATTTACATATATTTATCCGGATAAATAATACTTGACAAATTGCGGGAAAAATTGTATAATATGATTTGCGAGTAAGCTGTGCGGTTGAACGCTTATGCGTTAGGAAAGTCCGGGCATCACAGAGCAGGATAGCTGCTAACGGCAGCCGAGGGCGACCTCAGAGCAAGTGCAGCAGAGATATACCGCCTGCTTCGGCAGGTAAGGGTGGAAAGGCGGGGTAAGAGCCCACCGGCGCGCGGGAGACCGCACGGCCATGTAAACCTTATCCGATGCAACGTCTGTTTGGTACGGTCCGTCAATGTCTGCTCGGCAGGCGTACCGTAATGACGGCTAAAGCCGGTCGGCGACGATCGGGGTCTGCTCAGGCAGACCTGTCCCGTTCTTATGAGCGGGACGCTCAGATAGATTTCCGCACACGACAAAACCCGGCTTACAGGCTTAGTCGCATTGAATGGGCTGCTCGTCAGCCCGTTTTTTATGAATATATCAGTCGTTACCGACAGATAATAATATATCGGAGTTGATAAAAATGCTTGAACTGCAAAACATATCCTTCAGCGCCGAAAATAACGGCAGCAACAAGGAGATCATCAGGAACATCAGCCTTAAAACGGCTGACAACAAGTTCGTTGTGATAACCGGACCCAACGGCGGCGGAAAATCCACCCTCGCAAAGATAATCGCCGGCATAGAAAAGCCGGATTCCGGAAGGATAATCTACAACGGCGAGGATATTACCGAACTCAACATCACCGAAAGGGCGCGCAAGGGCATAGGCTTTGCGTTTCAGCAGCCCGTGCGCTTCAAGGGGATAACCGTTCACGACCTTCTCAGGATAGCTTCCGGGAAGAGCATCAGCACTTCCGAAGCCTGTGAACTGCTTTCCGAAGTGGGTCTGTGTGCCCGCGATTATATCAGCAGGGAAGTGAATTCATCGCTTTCGGGCGGAGAGCTCAAGCGCATAGAGATAGCGACCGTGCTCGCTCGCGACCCCGGACTTGCCGTGTTCGATGAGCCCGAGGCAGGAATAGACCTGTGGAGCTTCCGCAATCTCATCAGCATATTCGAGCGTATGAGGGAGCGCAGCGGACGTTCGATAATCGTTATTTCGCATCAGGAGCGCATACTCAACATTGCGGATGAGATAATAGTTATCAGGGACGGCACCGTAGATAAGAGCGGCAGCAAGGAAGAGATATACAACTGCGTGGTCGGCACCGATTCGGTAGCCGATGCCTGCGAGAAGATAAAGTGAGGAGGTGCGGGAAATGGTTAAGCTCGATCCGGTACAGAAAAGGCTCATGCAGGAGGTCGCTGACCTTCACGAAATACCCGAGGGCGCGTATAATTTCCGCGCGAACGGAGGTCTTGCAGGCAGAAATACAACCGCAGAGATAGATATCCGCACCAAAGAGGATGTCAGCGGGATAGATATCTTCATCAAGGACGGCACGAAGAACCAGAGCGTGCATATCCCCGTTGTGCTCAGCGAGAGCGGTCTGAAAGAGACAGTGTATAATGATTTTCACGTCGGCGAGAACTGCGACGTGCTGATAGTCGCCGGCTGCGGGATAGACAACTGCGGAACGCAGGATTCCGAGCACGACGGAGTACACACGTTCTATATCGGGAAGAACTCAAAGGTACGCTATGTAGAGAAGCATTACGGCTCCGGCGAGGGAACAGGAAAGCGCATACTCAATCCCGAAACGAAGGTATTTCTCGATGAGGGCAGCACCATGGAAATGGAAATGGTGCAGATAAAGGGCGTGGATTCCACCTGCCGCACCACCACAGCCGAGCTGAAAGCGGACGCTAAGCTCGTGGTGCGCGAGAGGCTTATGACGCACGGAACACAGCGCGCAGACAGCATATACAACGTTTCGCTGAACGGCGACGGTTCAAGTGCGGATGTGGTATCGCGTTCGGTAGCACGCGATGATTCATACCAGAAGCTTGATCTGTGCATAAAGGGCAATGCCGAGTGCAGCGGTCATACCGAGTGCGATTCTATCATAATGGATAACGGAAAGATACTCGCGGTGCCGTCGCTGGAGGCGGATAATGTGAACGCGCAGCTCGTACATGAGGCGGCTATCGGGAAGATCGCAGGCGAGCAGCTCATCAAGCTGATGACCCTCGGCCTTA
>CAMVPV010000038.1 GCA_947169455.1 uncultured Clostridia bacterium
CTGCGGCATCATACATCACATAACATACAAAAAGAACCGTACACAAATGCATACGGTTCTTTTTTATTGCAAAATTATTTGCTGTCCTTTTTGATGACTGTCTCGGTGATGACCTGCTCAACTACCTCTTCCGAATCATCCTCCGCGGGAACGGCTTCTGCCGGCTTGGGGTCGTCGGGAGTGAGAGATGTGGTCTTGAGGTCTGCGGGCAGCTCGCTCACAAAGCCCTCTATCTTCTGGAGATGTACCGGCACGGTGAAATCCGAACCGCACGGACGAGGTGTCCTCGATGCCATCATGTAGATGTCCGATGCGAGGTTCGTGAGTGCTATCGTGCGCTGTATGCGCGGATTTTCGGTCTTGGTGAATTCCTTGTAGGTGGTGCTTATCGGGAAGCAGTACTTCGTCTCGGGGAGCGTGCCTGCCATGCGGACGATCTCCGCACCCCTGTCGTTGAGGGCGAGTATCCTTCCGAATACGGGAGCTACCATGATATCGTCGTTCTTTATGCCGATGAGCGCGTTGAGGATTATCCTGCGCACCCTTGCTTCGGTGTAGCGCTTGGTATTGATGAGGTTGATGAGCTGATCAAGGCTGCCTGCAACTCTGCCCGCCTGAAGCACCCTGTTTTCAAGCCCCTGACCTACGCCGGATGTAGTCGCGAGGTCGCTGGGCGAAACGCTTCTCATGCGGTAGAGTATCGCACGTTCGAGGTTCTCGAACCAGCAGAGCAGTTCCTTTTCATCGTACTCGTCGATAGCCTGCTTCATATCCTCGGGAACAAAAGCGGAGAAATCCTCGCCGTCGTCAATAAGCTGTCTGATGTGGGATGCGCTCGCTATGCCGTCAACGGGAGCGTCGCCGTCATGCTCGGGGCCCTTCCTCTTTATGGTGACTGCATCGAGGTCGTCTATGCCAAGAGCCTTCATCGCACGGAGGTACTCTATGCCGAGAGTGTTGTTCGGGCTGTCAAGGAGCTTTGCTGTGAGCGGCCCGTACTTGTACGCCACGAGCTGGTTCAGCGCCTCGGGATAGCTCATGCCCTGCTTGAGCAGCGGCTCAACATTTTCCTTGGTCGCGAGCTCGTTCACGGCATCTGCGCATCTGCGGAGATCCTCTATGCTGCCGCATTCGCTGCCGAAGGAGATACCGTCAACGCATCTGAGCGCTTTGAGGGTGATAACACCGCAGCGTGCAAAGAATTCGGCGCTTGCGAGCGAGTACTGTACAGGCATCTCGATAACGAGATCGACGCCGTGGTTGACAGCTATCTGTGCGCGCTTGAATTTATCGACCAGTGCGATATCGCCTCGCTGAACGTAGTTTCCGCTCATTACGGCTACGATGTGAGTGGCACCGGTCAGGCGCCTTGTTTCCTCTATCTGATAGATATGCCCGTTGTGGAACGGGTTGTATTCGCAGATAATTCCATAAGTTTTCATCGTCAGACTTCCTTTCATTTTGCCTCGGAATACAATAATACAAATTATATTTTACTACATAATGGAACTCAAAATATAAACAAATAATGTACAAAATCTGAATATCTTGAAAAACTATTGATTTTTTCTCGGAAAAAGACTAAAATGATTATTGTATAAGTACAGGCAGATACAGCCGATATCAATATTAATGAAAGGGTAGTTTGACATGATAATTCTCGTAGTAAACGCAGGAAGTTCCTCTCTCAAGTATCAGCTTCTCAATATGGATGATGAGTCGGTCATCGCAAAGGGAAACTGTGACAGGATAGGCATCGGAGGACACATCTCCCACAAGACCGCTGACGGCAGGACATTTGAAGCCGACTGCGACTTCCCCACACACACCGAGGCTTTTGAAAAGCTCGTTGAGGTGCTCACCACAGGCGACGCTTCCGTTATCAAGTCCATGGATGAGATCAACGCAGTAGGTCACCGCATAGTGCAGGGCGCCGAAGTATTCTCCGAGACAACGCTCGTTACCGATGAGGTCATCGACAAGATAGACGAGCTCAGAGAGCTCGCTCCCGTACATAACCACGCGCACGCGCTCGCTCTGAGAGCCTGCAGGAAGGTAATGCCCGCGAACGTTCCGCAGGCAGTCGTGTTCGATACCGCGTTCCACCAGACCATGCCGAAAAAGGCTTTCATGTTCGGCTTCCCCTATGAGGACTACGAAAAGTACCATGTAAGAAAGTACGGCTTCCACGGCACTTCCCACAGATTCGTTTCCGCTGCTCTCGCAAAGGCTATGGGCAAGGATCCCAAGGATCTGAAGATAGTTTCCTGCCATCTCGGCAACGGTTCTTCCATAACAGCTGTTGACGGCGGCAGATCGGTCGATACCACAATGGGATTCACTCCCCTCGACGGCGTTCTCATGGGAACAAGATGCGGCGCCGCTGACCCCTCCGCAGTTACATTCGTAATGGAAAAGCACGGCTTCACTCCCTCCGAAATGAGCGAGTACATGAACAAGAAGTCCGGTTTCCTCGGTGTTTCGGGTGTTTCCAGCGATAACAGAGATATCTCCAAGGCATCCGAAGAGGGCAACGCGCGCGCTCAGCTCACCACAGAGATGCTCGTATATCAGATAAAGAAGTACGTCGGCGCATTCGCCGCTGCAATGAACGGTCTTGATGCAGTACTCTTCACAGGCGGTATCGGTGAGAACTCCTGGGAAGTACGCGACGGCGTATGCTCCGATATGGACGTTCTCGGCATAAAGATCGACAAGGAGCTCAACAAGTCCACACGCGGCGAGCTCAAGAAGATCTCCCTCCCCGATTCCAAGGTCGAGGTATGGATAGTTCCCACCAACGAGGAACTCCTCATCGCAAGGGACACGCTTGCTCTTATCAGCAAGTGAATTTTTCCCGGAAATTGATAACCGGCAATTAAATATCCGCGTTTGCTGCCATGACCGGTAACAAACGCGGATATTTTTTATATAAGGTCGCCGCCGTTAATTATTTTATACCTGCCCGGCTCAGCACATGAGCGATAAAATCATCATTGAGTTTCACATCGTATTTTTCAAAATGCAGTATCTCGATATTTGACCATATCGGGTGTCCGGGGGATGAGACCCCATGACACGCCGCAGACGCAAGGCTCAGCCTGTCAGCATCTCATAGGTGACGCCGTACTTCTCGGCGATGTCCTTTGCATAGGAAAGCCCCTCCGGCTCTGCGATCTCCACCTTGAACGACCGCTTTCCGCCGTCGCTTCTCACCACGAGAGAGGACGCCTTTGCGCCCTCCGCCCCATTGTTGAGATCTTCAGTATCCGCGGCGAGCTTGTGCATATGAGTATTGTATATCGTCCGCACGCGCTTTTTCAGCAGCGCACGCACCGAATCACGCGCTATGTAATATCCCTCCTCGAACGAGGTCGTCGAAAAAGTCTCGTTCAGCAGCACAAGGCTTTTTTCAGTGCACACCGAATATATATCCCGGAAACGCACGCACTCTTCCCCGAGGCGCCCCAGATCGGCGGTCTTGTCCTCATCTGCCGGAAAATGCGTGTAGATGCAGTCTGCGGGGCAGTATGCAAATTCCTCTGCGGGAACGCAGATGCCGCCCTGTGCAAGCGCGAACATCAGCCCCACTGCCTGCGTTACCGTTGTTTTTCCGCCCCGGTTCGCGCCCGTGAGGATATATACCGTGTGTTCCGGATCAAAATCGAGATCGTTGCAGACGATATCAGAGCTGTTTTCACTTTTCAGCGCAAGCTTCAGATTATAGAATCCCCTTGCCCTCATGGTGCTTTTGCCCGTACCGAGCGGTTCCGCCTCGCAGAAGCGATAGCCCATATCACGGTATTTTTCAACGAATTCCGCAAAACGTATATAATATACGAACTCGGGTATCAGCTTTGAGATATCCACGACCGCCACATTCACATATTTAGTGAGAACGTCGCGCAGCTTGCGGACTATCGCTCCGAGCAGCCTGTCGGCGGCTTTCTCCACATGGAGCGTTGAACCCGCCATGCTGTCGCCGTCAGGGACCTGCGTTATGGTAGAGCGCACCCGCGAATCAAGGAACGGCGCATTTCTCATCGCATAGAAGCCCGCTTCGCCCTCGATGAACGATGCTATCTCACTGACGGATACTTCATCGGCGGTATGGTAATGCATATCTCCGTTCCATTCCGCATCATCGCGCAGACCCTCCTTCGCGGCTATCGCACCCGCGAAATTGCTCACTATACCGGACTTTTTGAAAGGCTTGCGGTTCACCGATATCAGCCCGAGGCTCGACGCCTCGAATTTCTCATTCACATTGATACCGACCGTTACGCTCCTGATCTCGGACGCCCTGAATTTCAGATCGGCGATATCCTTCTTCATCTCCGCAAAGCAGGAATCCTCGTACAGCGCGGTAACGTGCCCGCGCAGACGGATGAGCCCCTCCGAGGAGATATCCTTCCCCGAGAGACATTCCACCATTTCACCAATGCAGTCGATATAGGCGGCAAGATCGTCCAGCCTGTGCAGAAGCCCCCATATACCGAGGTTCTCGTCATCCGAGACCTTCCTCATCGAGCTGAACCCGTTCAGGAACTCTATACGCTCGAAAAGCCCGGTCATGCGCCTGCGGAGATCCGGCAGGCGAAGTATGTCAGCGAATACATCGCGGCGGAACTCTGCGGTGCGCGGGTCGGCGGTCATATTCGATATCACGCCTGCTATCATGCGCTGCTCCCTTGCATCCGGGGTCAGCGCGGAACACAGCGTATCCAGCCCGAGGTCGTGGAACGCTGCCGCGGAAAGCTCCCTGTATCCGGTATCCGCATCATCCGGGAACAGTACACTTATCGAACGGTTTTCCGGCATGGATATCCCTCCTTCATATCTTCTCATTATAATGATATCACATCCGTGCGGGAAATGTCAACACACAGATATTTCAGTCTCAGCCTGCTTCTGACCTGTGAGTGAGATCATCAAAAATGTTTCGTTATATATATTGACAAAATAGTTGTGTTGTAGTATAATTGATACAGCATATATTTTATTTATTGGGAAATACCACAATATATAGATTCCGGAGGATTGCGAAAATGCTGAAAAATCTCAAAATGTCAACCGTGATCTCGCTGTGTGTCGGTATCATCTCGCTGATCTGCATGGTGGTCTTCTACATCGTGCTCAGCGGAAACGTATCGGACGCCATCGGCAAAAAATCCGTGGATAATATGCTGACGGTGCTTGACGGACAGGCTAACCTGATCGACATCTTCGTTACCGATGCTGAAACGCTGATGCGTGAGTATGCTTCTGCGGATGAAGTCACAAATCTGCTGAACAACCCCGACAACCCCGGATATCAGGCGGCAGCCCAGGCTTATACCGAGCGCTACTTCGCAAAGCTGTATCAGTGGGAGGGCGTGTACATAAGCGACTGGGATACACAGGTGCTCGCACATTCCAATCCGCCGGCAGTCGGCATGGTCACCCGTAAGGGCGATGCGCTCCAGCCGTACAGGGACACCATGACCTCCCAGAAGGACGGCTTCTTCAACGGCGGCGCATTCGTATCCCCCGCTTCGGGACAGCTGATCTTCAATCTCCGCATGGAGATAAAGGGAACAGACGGTCAGCCTATCGGACTTGTGGGCGGCGGTCCATTCCTCTCCGGTCTGAACGAGATACTCTCCAAGATGAACGTTCCGAACTTTGACAACGAGGAATACGCTATCCTCGATGCTGTGAACGACATATATACATACCACAGCGACAACAGCAAGATAATCCAGCCGGTAGAGGACAAGGCACTGCTCGAGATCAAGGAGCTCGCGGCAAAGAACAGCACCGGTACCTATACCGACGGCGCATATACCATCGCGTATGAGTATATGCCGAAGTTCAACCTCGTTCTCACGATGAAATATCCCACTGCCAAGCTTATGGCTGACAGCATAAGGATAAAGACAACATTCATCATATTCGTTCTGGTAACTGAGCTTATCATCATCATCGCGACCGTTATCGTGACAAAGCTCATCACAGATCCCCTCAACAAGGTCACATCGGCAGTCAACTCCCTCGGCTCGCTCTCCCTCAGACAGGACGACAGCATCCGCCGCTACGCCGGCGCAAAGAGCGAGGTCGGCAGGATAGCCGATTCGGTGAATTCTCTCACCTCCACATGGCAGAGCATCATCTCCACCCTTTCGGAATGCTCCGAGTCCCTCGGAAACGGCTCGAGCATGATGATGAATGCGGTATCGTCGCTCTCTGACAGCGCGACCGACAACACGAATACGACAGAATCTCTTTCGGTCGGCGTGGGCAGCGCTACACAGGCTATACGCAGCGTGAACGGCGATATAGACAATATCGCAGAGATCGTCCGCGAGAGCAAGCATGCCAATGAACAGCGCATCTCCGAAGCAAACACCATGATAAAGAACACCGACAAGCTGTTTGCTTCAATTGCTGAAAAGACAGAAAAGACCGAGGTCGATATCAACGAATCGGTAAATTACCTGAACGCACTCACCAGCATCAACAACAACGTAAAGATAATCCAGGATATCGCCGGACACACCAATCTGCTCGCGATAAACGCTTCTATCGAGGCATCCAAGGCGGGCGACGCCGGCAAGGGCTTCGCAGTAGTGGCATCCGAGATAAAGAGCCTCGCCTCCAATTCCTCCGAAGCAGCGAACGCTATCTCGCACGTATGCAGCAAGATGAATGAGAACATCGAGAACATCAAGAACTGCTTCGACGATCTAATGACCTTCATAAAGACCGATATCTCCAATATCTTCAGCGATATGCACGAGGTATCCGACAAGCTGAAGGTATCTATCGAAAACGTCAACAGCGACATGGACAAGATGTCCGTTATACTTGAAAAGATACAGTACGAGACAGTACAGATCAATTCGATAGTCGGCGAGAACGAGATCGGCGTGGGCAATATACAGGAAAAGACCCGCGAGACCTACGAAATGGTACAGCAGCTCGACGAATTCATCGCACGCAACAGACACACCGCTCAGGATATCAACGATATCGTTTCTAAATTCCGCCGGTAACGGCAGGTGTCAGTGCCGCAGCTGCTTCTGCATCCTTATCTGAATATTGAAATATACCGCGTTTGTTCTGTTCCGGGCAAACGCGGTTATTTTTGCGGATCATAACTATCCCGCTGACAGCGCGGTACTTCCGCGGAGATACCCGTTCCGCCGTCCGTAATTGTAATAATTTGTAAATTGCTTGTAATATGCTTGACATTTTATGCTGAATGTGGTATAATATGCTTTGTGAAATGTCCGTGCGGACATATCCCGATGTATAAATCATTCGTCATCGGAACAGCACAGGCTGTACGGTGATAGAAAGGAGTAAATTTAATGATCTATTCGCACGAAGTTGAAATGATGTGCCCTGTTAAGCAGGGTGTCGCTCACGGCGCAGCTCCCATACCCGAGGAGGCAAAGTGGGTCAAGGCCAAGGAGATCAAGGATATTTCCGGCTTTACACACGGTATCGGCTGGTGTGCACCCGAGCAGGGCACCTGCAAGCTCACTCTCAATGTCAAGGAAGGCGTTATCCAGGAAGCTCTCGTTGAGACGATCGGCTGCTCCGGCATGACACATTCTGCCGCTATGGCTGCCGAGATACTCCCCGGCAGAACTATCCTCGAAGCTCTCAACACCGACCTCGTCTGTGACGCTATCAATACTGCGATGAGAGAACTCTTCCTCCAGATCGTATATGGACGCTCACAGTCCGCTTTCTCCGAGGACGGTCTCGTTATCGGCGCAGGTCTTGAGGACCTCGGCAAGGGTCTCCGCTCCCAGATCGGTACCATATACGGTACCCTCAAGAAGGGTCCCCGCTACCTTGAGCTCACCGACGGCTATATCACCGGTCTTGCGCTCAACGAAGATGATGAGATCATCGGCTACAAGTTCATCAATTTCGGCAAGATGATGGACTTCATCAAAGCCGGCGATGACGCTAACACAGCATTTGAAAAGGCTCAGGGTCAGTACGGAAGAGTTGCCGATGCTGCTAAGATCATCGATCCCAGAAAGGAATAAGGAGGATTTGTACAATGGCTTTATTTGAATCATACGAAAGACGTGAAAAGCAGATCCTTGCTGTAATTAAGGAATACGGAATCAACTCCATTGAAGAGTGCGCCGATGTATGCAAGGAAAAGGGTCTTGATATATACAAGCTGGTAGAGGGTATCCAGCCTATCTGCTTTGAAAATGCAAAGTGGGCTTACACAGTAGGCTGCGCTATCGCTATAAAGAAGGGCTGCAAGAGAGCTGCTGACGCTGCTGCCGCTATCGGCGAGGGTCTCCAGGCATTCTGTATCCCCGGCTCCGTTGCCGACCAGAGAAAAGTTGGTCTCGGTCACGGCAACCTCGGCAAGATGCTGCTCGAGGAGGACACCGAGTGCTTCGCATTCCTCGCAGGTCACGAGTCCTTCGCTGCTGCTGAGGGCGCTATCGGTATCGCTGAGAAGGCCAACAAAGTTCGTCAGAAGCCCCTGCGTGTTATCCTGAACGGTCTCGGCAAGGATGCCGCTCAGATCATCGCAAGGATCAACGGCTTTACTTATGTTG
>CAMVPV010000039.1 GCA_947169455.1 uncultured Clostridia bacterium
AAAGGCAGTCGAGCAGTTCGATTTCCTTGAGGAGCATATCTATGCAGCCCATGGTGATATCGGAGCAGCAGATAACAGGGGTTATCGCGCCGGAGTTCATGCCCTTGTGCAGTCCGTGAACGAGCTCCTTCTGTGTGAAAGCCTCGCCCTCGAAGAACTTTTCCATAAGTTCTTCATCAGTCTCGGCAACAGCCTCGGAGAACGCTTCTATAAGACCGTCAAGGCGGTATTCTATCTTGTCGGAGATGCCTGCGTCGGGCATATCAGTCTCGACGGCATTTCCCTTTGCGTCGTAGGTGTAAGCCTTCATCTCGATGAGGTTCACGTAGGAAACGACCTTGCCGCCCGAGATCACGGGAACGATAACGGGGCACACGGACGGACCGAAAACGGTCTTGAGGTCGGTGAGCACGTTATAGAAGTTGGCGTCGGGGTCATCCACCTTGGTAACTACGAACATCTTTGCCTTGCTGAGCGCGTCAGCCTTTTCGTAAGCCTTTTCGGTGCCCACCTTTACGCCGGATTTTCCGGAAACGGTGATGAGCACGGTATCAGCGGCAGTGATAGCCTCGCAGGATTCGCCCTCGAAATCGAAAAGACCGGGAGCATCGAGCAGATTTACCTTTACGTTATTGTATTCAAAGGAAGCAAGGGAAGTATTTATCGACGCCTTGCGCTTTATCTCCTCGGGATCGTAGTCGCATACTGTATTTCCGTCGGCGGTCTTGCCGAGGCGGTCAGATGCGCCTGCCTTGAAGAGCAGGGATTCTGCGAGTGTGGTCTTTCCGGAGCCGGCGTGTCCCGCTATGGCTATATTCCTGATATTCTCTGCGGTATAGGCTTTCATTGAAATATCTCTCCTTTTGCTTTGTACATTTATGACAACAAATATGTTGAGCAACTGATACTTATTATATACTATTCAACAATATATTTCAATAGTATAATCAAATTTTTTACACTTCTTATTATTTTATATGTATTTTTTTGTATATATTCACTATCATAATCAACATATAGTGTGGAAAAAGAGGTGCCGCTGCTTGTATTTTGGGGTGATCCATTGCTTGCTGTTCCGGGCAGTTTACTGTTGTGACAGCAAAAGATCCCCCGGAACAAAAAAGCCGGCAGCGCGTAACAGCTGTCATGATCTCCCGATAAAAAACAAGATCTCCCCCGGATCATTTTCTTGTAGATCCGAGGGAGTTTTCATATCTATTTATAATTTTCGGGTGGACGGAGCAGTACACGCGCAGTCAGTCCTGACGGCGCAGCTTTTTCTGCTGTTTTTCCTTGTACATAAGCTCATCGCTCTTCTTGATGAGCACTTCAAAATCGAGCGGCTCACCCGGTCTGGTCTTGTAGATGCCGAGACTTACCGAAAGCACATACGGATTGTTCGCAGCCGCGTTGTAGCGGTCGAGGTAGTCGTTGTAGCGCCTGCGAAGCTCTGCTTCGTCGCGGTCGCCCTCCATAACGGCGAGCATCTCATCGCCGCCGAAGCGCACGCAGAGAGAGTTTTCCGCACACGCCGATTTCAGCGCAAGTGCAGTGTGAGCGATCGCGTTGTCGCCGGCGTTGTGACCGTATGTGTCGTTGATGCGTTTCAGACCGTCCATATCTGCGAGCAGAACGGTTATCATTCCGCCTGTGCGGCTCACGCGCGCGCAGAGCTGCTCGAACAGCCTGCTGAAGCCGCGGCGGTTGTACAGACCCGTGAGGTTGTCGGTGCGGTAGGTCTCCTCGACCATATCCGCGAGGTACTGCTGATACTGCATACCGACAAATCCGCCCAGCCCGACGCCTATCATCATCATGGTGTATTGTATCCTGCCGTAGTACATGATATTGGTGCTGTTGTAGTAGAACACCACATATCCGATGGGCTTCTGCATATAGCTGATAACGCTGAACACGAGCGGGAAGCCCTGTGCGAGCACCTTATCCAGCCCGGGCAGCACACCGCGGCGGTCGAATATCTGCTGCCGGAAGTCCTTTCCCTCGATATCGTTGAACAGCAGGAACATCTCCTGCTCGAAGGTGCGGGCGTTGTGCTCGGCGGCGGCGTTCATGGAACGGTCGGTGCAGTCGGTGTTTATGAAGCACGCGAGCTCTTCGATATAGTTATCCTTGAGTATCGCGGGGATATCCTTGATATCGGCGCAGCGCTGCATACCCTCGGACATCATGGAGAGCTGGAGCCTTTCCGCCTCAAAGCTGAAAAAGTGATCGCTGAGGGTATTCAGATAATCGGTAAGCTCCTCCTGACCCTTCATGCTGCATCCGCAGGATTCGGACAGCACGGGTGTGGTCTTTACGTAAGCGTAATCGGGGGCGGCGGCGCCGCCGAGCACATCCGTGAGTACCTCCGCGACCTTTTCGGCAAGGCGGCGGTAGCTGCACATACAGGTGGAAAGGCGCGGCACGGAGTAGAAAGCCTCCATAACGCCGTCAAAGCCCGTTACCATCACATCGTCGGGGACAGTATAGCCATGCTCGCGGAAAACGCTCATAACGTTGATAGCCATGAGGTCGTTGGCGCAGATAACAGCCCTTGGGATATGCCCGGAGGCAACTATCCTTTCGGCGGCGTTCCTTGCGGGTATCGACCAGAAATCGCCGTAGCTTATGATATCATCGGGGCACGGGAGACCGTTTTCCGCCATTACCTTACGGAACACATCAAGGCGGCGCTCGGCGAAGTCATTGCCCTTTACGCCGGACATGAAATGCACATCGGTGATCTTATGATCCTCAATGATATGACGCACCATTTTTTCAAAGCCGCCCTCATAATCATAGCAGATATTGATAACGCCGTCGCGGTAACCGTCGATAACGAGCGCGGGGACGTTATGCTCATGTGCGTCTGCGATGAGCTTTTCAACGACAGCCTTTTTCTTGATATCGATATCGGATATCACTATCGCATCGGTATAGGAGAGATCGACGAGATCATAGACTGCTTCCTCGGGGTTATAGTGTCCGGGATCGTTGTTCAGCTCACAGCAGGTATTATAAACGAACAGGCGGAACCCTTTGCCGGCGAGGAGGTTATTGAGTTCGGTGATGAATTCGTGGTTCTTCGGGATGTACGCCTGTGACAGGCATACGGCGATTATCTTATAACCGTTCAGCATATATGCTCCGTCCTTTCGCAGATATATTCACATTTATCATTATAGCATACATCATATAAAAAAATCAACACTTGCATTTGATATTTGTCGGTTTGCGACAAATATTTACGCTTTTTACATAAAATATATACTTGACCCTGCCGCAAAAACAGCCCGGAAACCGCACGAAACTCTTGATTTCCGGTGACCGGTATGTTATAATTTAAGCGGAAAACATATCGTATGAAATGCTGTTACAGCCTTTAGCCGACCGTACCGGATCTTTCAAGGAAACACAGGGAGGAGCGGAGTATATGAGTAAGATCATGGAAGACAGGATAACCGAAAAAAAAATCAGCATCGCCTATAATTTCCTGCTGCCGGGTAATGATTCAAAGGAAGATATCGCCAATGCTGTTAAACTTCCGCTCGAATCGATAAATGAACTTGAAGCTATTACTTCGGCAATTATTTATCGATAAAATCAAATATAACATAAAGCTGTATCTATCGGAAAATGTTTTATGTTTATTATAGATATTTAATTGCCGAAGTAATAAGATAAATTCCGGAAACATATAGATAATATCTGCAAAGGCACATCCACCGCAGCGGTGAATGTGCCTTTTTGTGTTTCTGTATGTATATGAGATCATCAACTCTGTTTCAGCGGCTTTCCGTTCTCCGACTTCATGCGCTTTTTCATGGCGTACATCTTCTCGTCGGCTTCCTTTACCGCATCAACGGGATCCTTGCCGTTGTACTGCGCTATGCCGTAGGCTATCTGGAGCTTCACCGGGTGGTCGTTCTCGGTGTTGTACTTATCGACCAGCTCCGTTATGCGGTGTTCCGCATAGATTATCTTCGGGCTGTTTATAGGACAGTCGAGTATCGCAACGAACTCATCGCCGCCGGTGCGGTAGCATTTGCCGATAGCACCGAAGCTTTCCTTTATGGCGTTCGCCCCCGCGATTATCTGACGGTCGCCCTCACTGTGCCCATATACATCGTTTGCACGTTTCAGGTCATTTATATCGAACTGCACGAAGCACAGCTGACCCGCCTCGCCGTTTTCATGGATAGCCCTTTCGTTCTCCATGAAGGCGGTGCGGTTGAACATACCCGTAAGCACGTCGCTGTATGCGAGATCCTTCATCTTCTCCGCCTTCCTGCCGAGCCGCGTGAGGTGTATCAGATCCTTGAGCGTGTAAAGACCCATCGCCACGATAGCGACCAGCAGCCCGAACCGAAGGAACAGTCCGGAGTCGGTGTTCTCCGTCTCCACGCGGTACCTTATCAGGTCGATGAGCCCCATCGCCGAGATGAACAGGAACGATCCGCCTATAACGTAGTACAGGCTGCTTTCGCGCTCCTTGTTTATGAACCCGCCGATAAGAATCAGCACGGCGGAAAATATCGAAAAGAACAGCACCATGTGCGTTGCGGTCAGCAGCTCGTGATAATCCACGATATCCATCATGGTGAACACGATGTTGGCTGCAAGGTTTATCAGCACAGCCGCCTGCACAGCCGATACAAAGCTGCTGCTGCGGTTCTTGGTTATCCCCGCTACGAACGTCACCGCCGGGTACGGCATGGCTATCAGCGATATGTAGTTCAGAAAGTGTATGATATACGGGCTGCACGTAACGATCTGCGGTATCAGCGATTCCGAGCCCGTCCATATCCCGGAGAATATCGCGAACGATGCTAGCGAGATTATCTCGGAAAGGCTGCTGCGGATATAGTTTTTCATCATGAAGCTGATGAGTATCATCACCGCGCCGAAAATGAACATCAGGAAGGATATCAGGGTCTTCGGCAGGTTGTCGGTGAATACGCCCCGCACGTAAGTGCCGGAATCACCTATGTGCATATTGCTGAAATACGCCGAGTTGTCGCTGTATATCGACTCCATCTCCACTGCAAGCAGTGCATCGCCCTTGAAGTCGGGCAGCGGTATGCAGTGTATGTATGACCCGTATGAGCGCCCGCAGATCTTGGGCGCCTCCGGGAAAAATTCATACAGGAGCTGTCCGTTGAGATATACACGGAAAAGTACGTGCTTGCTCCGCAGGCAGAAGTACCGCGCCTGAACATCCTCATCGCGGATATGCTTGTAGATGAATGTCGGTGAATTGATGGCGTTGCTGATCTCCTTGACGTCCGCGGGGGAACCGTCGGAATATATCCAGCCATCGCCCGCGGGTACAGTGTTCTGTCCCGGCTCTATCCTGCCCTTTCCGGCTGCCAGCGGCACCGTCATAAGCACCAGGCACATAACTATGAGCAGGATATTTGAAAATATCTGATTGTCAGCGGCGCTGTCCGCCTTGGTCTTGCTCAAATTGTCCGTGCCCCCGTTTCTTAGGAGTTGATTTTCATAGCTCAGCATTCAGACCGGAGATCACTGTTCGGAAGCTCAGTCGAGATTCTTGTCCTGCATCAGCTCGAAGGAGATATCGAACTCGGTGGTGTCGCTGTCGGTAATGCCCTTGCGATAGACGTGTGCGGTTATCACATCGCCCGGAGAGCAGCCCTCCAGTGCTTCATCTATCGTTTCGCTGTTATATACCTCAACGCCGTTCAGTTCCGTGATGATATCGCCCTTTTTCAGTCCGGAGTTGGATATGTCGCAGTCCTCCGCGACGGCGCTGACGAGTATGCCCTTTGCCACGCCGTAATAGTCGGACATCTCCGAGGTGACCACCGTGTACATTATGCCTACGCGCACCCTGCCGGTGATGTATCCGCGTGAGATTATATCCTCGATGATAGGCTTTGCGAAGTTTATCGAAATAGCAAAGCCAAGTCCCTCGTCAAGCTCGCTCGACTGGTGCTTGAGCGTAGTTATCCCCACTACCTGACCGTACATATTCACGAGCGCACCGCCCGATACTCCCGGGCTGAGAGCGGCGTCGGTCTGTATGCACTCTGCTTTTCTCACGTCAGCGCCGTTCTCGGACGTATAAACGTTCACTTCACGGTTCAGCCCCGAAACATAACCCACTGTGAGCGTTCCGGAGAAACCGCCCGAATTGCCGATAGCGGCGACCTGCTCGCCTATCTCGGCGGGAGTGAGCCCCTCATCATCGGGTTCTATCTTTATCACGGCGAGGTCGGTCTTGCTGTCCTTTCCGACCAGCTCCGCGGTGAATTCGCGCTTATCGCTCAGCGTCACCTTTATACCGGTGCCGACAGAGGAGACAACGTGTGCATTCGTGATTATATATCCGTCGTCGGATATGATTATACCGCTTGCGCGCGCATCGGGATAGAATGTCGTATCGCCGTATATCTCCACATCTACCACCGAAGGCATCACTGTCTTTGCGACGCCTGCAACGGTAAGTCTGCCCGTTGCTTCATCCTCGTAGTACTGTTCCTCCTGAACGGGCTTGGGCTTTACAGGAAGTATCACCTTTGCCGCATCCCCGTCGGAGGTGTCATCCGCTTTATGTGAAATGGCATTTTCGAGCGCCTCGCCGGGAGACAGCTTATCTCCGCCGTTCTCAGCAGCGGACTGATCCCCGGTGACAACTGCAAGCAGTATGAGCAGCCCCATGAACAGCGCGACTATCAATGTTACTATGCCGACAGTGCCGCCTGTCGAGAGCCTTTTCGGCTTTGCCTCTGACGGCATCGCGGGTGCGGGCGCCTGTGCGGCGTCATAGCTGCCGTACATACGCGGCGCGGGCGGCGGCGGAGCATACTGCGTCTGCTGCGGCGCATACTGCGGAGCGGCAGGCTTCGGCGGTGTGCCGTAGGGCGGATATCCGCCGTTATACTGCGGCTGCCGGCTGCTGTACGGCTGTGAACCGTTATAGGGCGGCGGCGGTGTATTATTATACTGCGGCGCACCGTAATTATTGTATGGCATGGAGTACTGCTGCCTTACAGGCGGCGGGGGCGGCGGCAGCGGCTGGCTGCCAGCGAAATCCTGTTCCGCAAAGGGGTCATAGCTTTCCTGCGGGGGCGGAGCGGTCTCCGCATTTTCCGGAGGTATCACCGGCTGCGGCGGCGGGGGCACAATGCTATCCGCTGCGGGCTGAGGAACTTCCTCCGCCGGTGCTTCATCATTGGCTTCATAGGTGCCGGTGTAACTGCTTACATCCGGCTCATCGCTGAAAGCAGCAGCATCATAGGTTTCCGCTGTGTTTTCAGTATCACTCTCCGGAGAGGTGTTATCAGCAGCCGCGGCATCGCCGAACGGCTGCTTTTCGTTGTATTCTTCCATATTGTATCCTTCCGTGCGGGATTGGTATATGTGTTTCCCCGGATGGGGACACAGGGGCAGTCAGGTCCCGGTCATGCACAGATCGTTCCGGACAAGTCTCAGGAGCTGTGCTTTGATGCGGGTGTTCCCGTTGGCATGGTGAATTCAAGCTCGGTGTATTCGCCGGGAACGCTCCTCACCATAACGGTGCCGCCGTGCAGCTTTATTATGGAGCGCACAATGGACAGACCCAGCCCGACGCCGGTCTTGTCCTTTCCGCGGGATTCATCGGTCTTGTAGAACTTGTCGAACACCCTTGTGATCTCGTTCTCCTTCAGACCCTCACCGCTGTTCCTTATGCGTACTGCGGTCATATCGCCCGCGGGCTCCACCGCAAAGGCGATGGTGCCGCCTTCATTGACGAACTTGACGGCGTTTTCGGTGAGATTGTATATTACCTGCTGTGCGAGGTCGATATCGGCATCGAGATAGCAGGCGTCCATATCCAGCCCTTCTATTTCGATCTTTTTTGATTCTATCCTTTTTTCGAACAGGAAGACCGTCTTTATTATGAGGTCGGCGGCGTTGAACACCTCGGTGCGCAGAGCCACCTCGCCCGATTCATACTTTGAAAGGTTGAGCATCGAGCGGACAAGTCTCGCAAGGCGGTCTATCTCCTCGGAAACTATCCTCAGGTAGTGCTTCTCGCTCTCCTTGGGTATGGTGCCGTCGAGTATCCCATCGACAAATCCGCCTATCGTGGTCATCGGCGTTTTCAGCTCGTGCGATACGTTGGAAACGAAGCTCTTGCGTTCGTCCTCTATGGATTCGAGCGAATCCGCCATATCGTTCATCGAGCTTGCGAGGTAGCCGAGCTCGTTCTGTTCATACACGCGCACCTTCTCGGAGAAATCGCCCTCTCCGAAGCGCTTTGCGGCTACGCTCATCTCCCTTATCGGGCGGACTATCCTCATAATGGAGAAGTTCATCAGCGGGATAGATATCAGCATCACGATGCCGGAGGTTATCAGGAACGTGATGATCAGATTTCTTGTAAAGGCGCGCACCCGTCCTACCGGGAGCGAGCCTATGATGTAGTATTCACTGCCGCGGTGCTCGGTGTGGTACGCTATGCTGACCATAGTTTCGCTGTAAAATCCGCCGAGGGTGCCGAGC
>CAMVPV010000040.1 GCA_947169455.1 uncultured Clostridia bacterium
CTCCCTGCCGAAAAACCTGCGCCGGCTGCTGACGAGGTGTCCCGGCGTCCGAGGGTGTCGCTTGACGACCTTATGCAGCTCAATGACAAGATGGACAAGGAAGATGAGAAGCCTTTCAAGGGACGCAAGTTCGACATCCATATAACAAAACCCGGTGACGAGACAGCAGGTATCCCCGAGGAGATCGCAGATTCGGCAAGCGATGATTCATTTGATGAGGGTGAGCTCGTATATACCGAACTTCCCGAGATAAAGAAGATCGGCGATATTCCCGCAGCCGAAGAAGCTGCTGAGGAAGTCTCCGAGACACCCGCATCCGAAGAAGCTGCCGAGGAAGTCTCCGAAGAACCCGCAGCTGAAGAAGCTGCTGAGGAAGTTCCCGAAGAATCCGCAGCTGAAGAAGCTGCTGAGGAAGTTTCCGAAGAACCCGCAGCCGAAGAAGCTGCTGAGGAAGTTCCCGGAGAATCCGCAGCCGAAGAAGCTGCTGAGGAAGTTCCCGAAGAATCTGCAGCCGAAGAAGCTGCTGAGGAAGTTTCAGAGGACACTCCCGTGTTCGAGGAGCAGGAGAGCGTTTCAGAAGCTGCCGATCTGCCGGAAGCGGCGGAAGATGCATACATAGAGGAGCCGGAATCTATTGCTGTTGCGGATATTGTTACGGAGACCGTACATTCGGCAGAGACAGCGGCGGAGACCGTGAAGCCTGTGCATATCGATTTTTCTTCCGAGATACGCAAGGATATGCCGCTTGAAGATTTCCAGAATGCAGTGCTCAAACTGAAAGCTATGCTTGACGGCGGAGTGATCTCCCGTGAAGAATTCGACGCGGAGAAAAAGAAGCTGCTGTCTGCTCTTTACTGATCAATGCATTATTTCCCCGGAAATACCGATGCAAGGTGTTTCCGGGGTATTAAAGATTATAGAACCGGTGATCATATATGGGATTATTTGACAAGAAAAAAGCCGATCCGGACAGAGTTGCCCTGCAAAATCTCGTGCTCGGGATAAATGAGAAGAAAATGGAAGTTTCCGATGAATTCCTTGATGAAATGACCAGGCTGTATGTCAGCAAGCGTATGAAAATGGTCAACGACGCTGTGGAATCCTTCACGGGTGTTCAGGACGTGCGTGTGCTTTTTTCTAAATATACATATATAAATGCACTGCTCGATGAACTTGAGAAGATCGAGCCGTATCACCTGTACAATGACCCCGTTCCTTCGGAATACAGGGCGATGCTTGAGCAAAGCAAGCCGGGGTATGTAAACCAGATAATAACAAGAGCATGGCGGCTGCTTGGGTATAATGCGCAGAACCCGCCGCCGCAGAATGAGATAGACCGCTTTTTTGAAGTGTATAAGTCAGTTGCTGACATTCTTCCCGAGGAAAGTTTTGTTTTGCTGAACGGGCTTCACGAGGCAGTCTATGGACACGGTATCAACGAAGAAGCTCCCGATGCGGAAAACGGCGAAGATGCCGCTGTAAATGCGGAGGGTGATGAGTTGACCGGGCAGGAAGAGCCCATACGTCCTGAGTGAATGATATGCCGCGGAGGTATTGAAAAAGGAATGCATTTGAATTTTATTGCAAACGGCAGATTTATTAAGGCTTTGTGCAGATGCGCCGCACTTGTTTCGGCGATGGCAGTCATTGTCGCATCGGCTGGTTCAGTGCGCTGCTCGGCGGAGGACAGCGGCGAGATAACGATAGAAGAGGCAAATGTCAGCTTTGTCCCGCCTGAAGGATGGATAGGAGTAGCTAAGAATAATATGGTCCAGAGCTCACTTGATGCCATACCTGTCCTCAAATCGTCAATGGAGAATGATTTCTCAAAGTACCACGGATATTATTATGCCGTAGATTCCACAAGGATACATGAGCTGTATATCAGTTCCTTTTCGGACAGCGTTTCTGAGCAGATATTCAATTCCTCGGACGGATTATATACGCTGATATCGGAATATCTCAATGACCCGCAGAAGCATAAGTATTTCCGCAATTACGATGAGGCGAGGGTAGAATCCTCGAAGGACAGGATATCGGCAGGCGGCGCGACGTTCTACATTGTGGAATATACCTCGGGTGAAGGCGGCAGGGGTATATGCTATTCCGCTGTTGTGAACAAGAAATATATCAACTTTGATTTCTACAGCAAAAACGGGAAGATATCTGATACCGACAAGATCAATTATACCAATTTCATGAAAACGGTGAAGATACTGAAAACCGAAGAACGGGAGCAGCTCAATACCAAACAGATAATTATCATCGCAAGTGCAGCGTTTTTTGTTGTGATCCTTCTCTGCGGAGTAGCCGCGGCACTCAAAAAGAAGAAAAATCGCTGATTTTACGCAATCAAAAGAAGAATAGCGGTCGTGAACTGTGTTGGATCAGCAGTTCCGACCGTTTTTGGCGCATGAAAGGGGCGTTCCGTTTTGGAATGGATATCGGAAGGCAGGATACCTCTGCTGATAATCTGCGGTCCGACTGCATCGGGAAAGACCGCAGCCGGAGCGGAACTTGCCCGCATACTCGGCGGAGAGGTGATATCCGCCGATTCTATGCAGATCTACCGCGGAATGGAGATAGCATCGGCGGCGCCGGAACAAGATGAGATGAGAGGAGTCCCGCATCATCTGATAGGCATCCTCGATCCGTGGGAGCCGTTCTCGGCGGCGGAGTACAAGGCAGCCGCCGAAAAGAAGATAGCGGAGATCACCGGCAGGAAAAAGCTGCCTGTTATCGTCGGAGGTACCGGGCTTTACATCAATTCGCTGGTCGATAATGTGGATTTCGGATTTTCTGAAACGGACGGCTCGGTGAGGAAGGAGCTTGAAGCGCTGGCGGACAAAAACGGAAATGCATATATGATGCAGCTGCTGCGTGAATGCGACCCCGCTGCAGCAGAGCGTCTGCACGAAAACAACATAGTGCGTGTGATACGCGCACTGGAGCTGTACCGCGTCACCGGGCGCACATTTGATGAGAATATGAAACTCAGCAGAAGAAACGCATCGCCGTACTGCCTGTGCATGATAGGACTGAATTTCGCCGAGCGCAGCGTTCTGTATGACAGGATAGACCGCCGCGTCGGGTCAATGGCGGAAAAGGGTCTTGTTGAAGAGGCACGGCGGCTTTATGATTCCGGAAAGATGAAGACTTCAGCACAGGCGATAGGCTATAAGGAACTTATCCCGTACCTTGAAGGCAGGTGCGGACTTGAACCGTGTCTCGATGAGATACGTAAAGCCAGCAGACATTATGCAAAACGTCAGCTGACATGGTTTCGTCGTGATGCACGAATTTCATGGATAAATCAAGTTGAAAATGAACAATTTGATAAAATTATAGAGAATTGCTTAAATGTTATAGCCAAATCCGAAATTATGTGTTATAATAAAAAATAATTATAGTTATCTTATAGTAGAGCAGTGTGCACTGTAACGGTTTAACTACGGTGTGCATTTCCGCGCGCGGGGCATCATGAAAATTTCCGCGGCGGAGGAAAGGAATATAATTATGACCAGATCCATCAATTTGCAGGATATATTCCTGAATCAGGCAAGAAAGGAAAAGATACCGATAACTGTTTTCCTTATGAATGGTTTTCAGTTCAAGGGAATGGTAAGGGGCTTCGATGAATACACCGTCATTATCGACAGTGACGGAAAGCAGGAGCTTATCTACAAGCACGCTATCTCGACGATTATCCCGTCAAGACCTGTTTCCATACTTGATTCGGACAGAGATGACAAATAACGGATGAATACGGCAACTGTAAGGATCCTTACGGTGCTGCTTTCGATCTTTATCATCATAACCGTTGCAAGCCAGATATGGATCGCGGTGGATGTAAAATATAAGACCGAGACCGCGATGTCATACTCCTCCGCTACAAAGGAGACGTTCTACGGCATCTTTGTCAGGGATGAGAAGCTGATAAGATACTCGGGCAGCGGCACAGTAAGCTATTCCGTGCCGGACGGCAGCAAGGTCGCCAACAATGCAGTGGTCGCGTGTATCTACGGCTCGGAGGAAGATATAAAGATAAACAGTGCTGTCAAGGAACTTGAAGAGGAGATAGCCCTGCTTGAAAGCGCACAAAGCCCCGGCACGACCGAGGACGCCAAGCCTGAATTCATGTCCGCTCTCATAGATGAGGAATATCAGCATATCGCTACCGACCTCGCCAGGAAGGATATTTCCAGGCTCTCGAAGAGCAGGAACAATTACCTCTCACTGATGAGCATCTACCAGATAGTCATAGGAGAGAGCAGAAATTATAATGACAGGCTCGATCTTCTCTATCAGCAGCTCAACCAGCTTAAAGGACAGCAGAAGCGTCCGCAGCGCGAAGTGACCGTTGATAATACCGGTTACTTTGTGAGCTACACCGACGGATATGAGGATATCCTGAACACGCAGAATATCACCGAGCTTTCCGCCGAGCGCATAAAGGAGATCACCGAGACCGAAAGGAACGGCGGCAAAGGGACGAGCAGCGATATTATCGGCAAGCTTATCGATAACTACGACTGGAAAATGGTTGGCATCATCAATAACTCACAGGCGGCTTTCAATTCGGGCGATCAGGTAAAGCTGAGGTTTTCCTCCACATCCGATACTGTAACAGCCCGCGTGGAGCAGATAACCGATACCGAAGACCCTGAGGAGAGCATAGTTATCATCAGCTGTGACCAGCTCACGTTTGACCTGGTAAGGCGGCGTGTTGAGCGTGTCGATATGATACTTCACGATTACGACGGCATAAAAGTGCCCCGTTCGGCACTGAGGTTTGACAGAGACAACGAGAGGGGAGTATTTGTCCTCGTAGGACAGCTTCCTGTTTTCAAGAAGATAGATACCATATTTGAATGCGATGAATATCTGCTGTCGAAGAAGACTTCCGACGCTGATTATCTGAGCATTTATGATGAGATAATCCTCACGGGCGTTGATACCGAGGAATATTACGCGAGAATAGATGCCGAAGCGGCAGATCAGGACGACAAGCGCCCCGATATGCCGGAGCCGGAGGACGTCATACCCGTTTATTCCAAGGACAATATCGGCAGCCCTGATGATGAAGACCCCGGCAACGGCGAACATCAGGACCTTGATGACGGGGAAGAGAACGGATCCGATGATGATGAGCAGCCGGATGATGATGACGGCGGCGATGAAGATACGGTCATCGAATC
Source organism: uncultured Clostridia bacterium (assembly GCA_947169455.1). Next base: position 5,199 of record CAMVPV010000040.1, read on the forward strand.
AGAATAAGGGGTGGTCATTGCTATGGCCAATGAAAACGGATACGGCTATATAAAGGAAAATATCCGCCGTATCCTCGATGATATAGGTGAAGCCTGCGCTGCCTGCGGAAGGGATGCCGGCGATGTCACGCTTATGGCGGTGACCAAGACAGTTCCTCCCGAGGCTGTGAACGAAGCGGTGAAATGCGGAGTTACGCTTCTCGGTGAAAACAGGGTGCAGGAATATCTCGGCAAAAAGGATATATACCTACCGTCAGCCGAGGTGGATTTTATAGGCGGTCTCCAGACAATCAAGGTGAAATACATCATAGGTTCGGTGAGACTGATACATTCCGTTGACAGCATAAAGCTTGCGTCGGAGATCGACCGGCTTGCAGGCGCTGCCGGGTTAGTGCAGGATATATTGCTTGAAGTGAATATCGGCGGAGAGCTTTCAAAGCACGGTGTGCCCTCTGCTGGGCTGGACGCCCTTGCAGATGGCATATCGGAGATGAAGAATGTCCGTCTGCGCGGGCTTATGACCATTCCGCCGCCCGTTGATCCGGAAAGATATTTTGCAGAAATGCAGGATATATATTCAAGATTTAAAGAAAAAAATGATAGTGCCGATATCCTTTCCATGGGCATGTCTGCGGATTATGCACTTGCTGTCAGATATGGCTCGACTTTGGTCCGTGTGGGAACGGGCATATTCGGTGCGAGAAATTATGATCAAAAACATTGAGAGGAAGAACAAGAAATGAGCAAGATATTTGAAAACCTCAGGAATTTTCTTACAAATGACGACGATGATGAGAACGAGGATGAGTATCCCCGCGAGGAACGTGCCCCCAAGCAGCCGTTTTCCTTCGCTAACCAGAGGGAGACCATCAAAAGGACAGAGTTCAATATGACGATGCCTGCAAGCCTCCAGGTAGTACTTGTAAGACCTGAAGTATTTGCCGATACAAGGGAGATCGCGGATCACCTCAAGGACAACAAGACCGTCGTTCTCAATCTTGAGGCTACCAGCCCCGAGGTCACAAGGCGAATAATCGACTTCATCGGCGGCGTTGCCTATGCTAATAACGGCAATATCAAGCCCGTTGCGAACAATACATTCATTATTTTCCCGTACAATGTCAACTTTGTGGGCGAGGATCTCGCTGCCGAGCTTGAAAACAACGGCGTAGTATTCTGATGAAAAGGATATCTCTTCCGGGGATAGATCTGAGCGATGATGAGAGGTTTTTCCTTTCGCATACAGAGGATATGCTGCATATATGCGAACGCGACAGGCGCCCTGTATATTCAGCATTTCTTGATGAGCGACAGGCTATGCTCGCAGAAATGTTCCTCGATTCGATCTGCTGCCGCGAAAGGATCTTTTTCGGGGGATATGAAGATGCTGTGAGAAAACAGCTTTGTATCTACGGAGAACACGGCGTTCCCGACGCTGCGGATTTTCCTTTGACCGCCGTTTCCTACAGATACCGCGTGAAGGATACCCTGCGCCATTCTGATTTTCTCGGCGCATTGATGTCGCTCGGTCTGAAACGGAATACCGTTGGGGATATAATCCCTTCAGAGGGTGAAGCTCTCGTTTTCGTATGCAATGCAGTGCTTGACGATGCACTTTCACTGCAAAAGATCGGGAGAACGGGCGTCAGCGCTTCGGTCGCGGAGGTGCTTCCCGAGATCTCATCACGCGGCGGAGATGAGTTCAGGGCGTGGCTGAGTTCGCTGCGGCTTGACTGTGCACTCGCAGCTGCCGCTGGTATGAGCAGGGACAAGGCGTCTGCTTTCATAAAGTCAGAGGGTGCCGTTCTCAACTGCCGCAAGGTTTTTTCTCCGTCCTGTGCTGTTTCCGAGGGAGATGTGTTTTCTGCCCGCGGAAAGGGAAAATTCAGTATATCGGCAGTCGGAGGAAGGTCAAAAAAAGACAGGATCCTTGTCTCCTTCGTTAAATATCGGTAAAAAAGCAGGCGTGTTTGCTTTTTATGTATTTTTTATTTTTATATAAAGTGAGGATAAGCCGATGATCAGTGCAATGGATATTGACAACAAAAGATTTGAACAGGCAAAACCCGGTTACAGACCGGATGAGGTCGATTCGTTCCTTCGTGAGATATCTTCTTCTTTCAAGGCTCTCCAGAAGGAAAAGGAGGAGACCGAAAAGAAGATGAATGTTCTCGTTGAGGCTGTCAAGAAGTACAAGCAGGAAGAGGAAGACCTCAAGAATGCTATGATTATGGCACAGAGACAGTCGCGCGAGATAATTGCCGAGGCACAGCAGAAGGCGGAGCAGATCATTGCTGACGCAAATGTTAAGAGCGATGAGATAGCTGCATCTGTCGGAGACCGCCTCGAAAAGAATCAGGCTGCTTTTACAGATCTCAAGCGAGAGGTTGCCGATTTCAGGACAAATCTTCTCAATATGTACAGGGAGCATCTTAACCTTATCAACGATATTCCCGAGTTTGACGAAGATGATGAGGAAGAGGAAGACGGATTTGCCGAGGAGAACGGCGAACCCGTATCTCTTATCAAAGAGACAGCGGAATAATTGCATAACAGGACCGGAATAACGCAGTTCATACCGTGCCGTGCGGAGATCGCGCGGCATGGGTGGGCCTTTTCCGGTTAATTTTGATTTAAGGAGAATGGAAAAATGCCTCAGGATTACAATGCGACCCTTAATCTGCCGCAGACAGAATTTTCGATGAGGGGAAATCTTCCCAAGAAAGAACCCGGAATGATCGAGGACTGGGAAAATAAGAGAATGTACTACAAAATGGTGGAGAACAACGAGGGCAAGCCGCTTTACGTACTCCACGACGGTCCTCCGTATGCGAACGGCGATATCCACATGGGAACGGCACTCAACAAGGTGCTCAAGGATATCATTGTAAAGTACAAGAACATGAACGGATACAAGTCTCCGTATATCCCCGGTTGGGATACTCACGGACTTCCGATAGAGCTCAAGGCGATGAAGAAGATAGGCGTGGAGAATGGCGCTATACCTCCGATAGAGCTCAGAAAGCACTGCCGTGATTTTGCTATGTCATACGTCGATCAGCAGAGGAAAGAGTTCAAGCGCCTCGGTGTATGGGGCGATTTCGACGATCCGTACCTCACCCTGAAGCCCGAATTTGAAGCAAAGCAGATAGAAATATTCGGTGAAATGGCAAAGAAAGGCTACATCTACAAGGGCATGAAGCCGGTTTACTGGTGCCCCTGCTGCCAGACCGCTCTTGCGGAAGCGGAGATCGAGTATTCGGACGATCCTTGCGTTTCCATTTTCGTAAAATTCCGCG
>CAMVPV010000041.1 GCA_947169455.1 uncultured Clostridia bacterium
ACAAGGAACTCACCCCGAATTTCCGTTACAGCGTGATGGATGCGCTCTCGATGATGAGAGGTATGCCTGCAGACGGCGCTTTCGGCGAAGTCAGAAAGACCGTATTTGCCAAGCTCGGATTCGATGAGGAAATGAGCCAGAAGGAAGAAGAGACCTTCAACGCTCACCTTGACAGCTACCTCGAAATGAAGAAGTACTTCTTCGGAACATACCTCGGTCAGGGCACGGAAAACAGCAGGGAATATCTGCTTGAAAATGTAATGATAAATTACATCTGGACATTCGGTATGCCGTTTGCCGATTACCGCCTCGATGTATGGGAGAACTTCGTGTTCTTCAATGTACTGTTCAACACCATCAAGGTGATGCTTACCTGCTATGTTACGGCAGAGAACGGCGACGAAGGCTTAGTAAAGGCTGTAACTGCATTTGACGAATCTCTCCAGCAGATCACGGACAGCATGGCTGAGGTCACATTCAGATCGGTCGAGCAGAGAGGCTTCGATACCAACGGCGATATGGCGATACTCGCCATGAGCTGATACAGCGGCTTTTGTATGGGTTTTCACCCGCAAGGCAGAGAGCCGTTATGTGCCTTCGCATAAGCGGAGGTACATTTTTTAGAAAAACATTTTCCGGAAAGGACAGTTATGGAAAATATACCGGCAAAGGTCCTGCCTGCCGTGCGGGATATAATCTCTGAGGTGAAAAAAGCCGTCATAGGCAAGGACGATGTTATAATCAAGACCATGCTCGCGATACTTGCGGGCGGTCATATACTCCTTGAGGATATGCCCGGTGTGGGCAAGACCACACTCGCGCTGGCGTTTTCAAAGGCTATGTCGCTGGAGTGTCACAGAATGCAGTTCACCCCGGATGTAATGCCCTCGGATGTGACCGGATTTACTGCTCTGAACCGCAAAACGGGGGAGTTTGAATATCACGCGGGAACGGCGGTGTGCAACTTTTTTCTCGCTGATGAGATAAACCGCACTTCCAGCCGTACCCAGTCCGCACTGCTCGAAGCTATGGAAGAACACTCTGTCACGGTTGACGGAGTGACCCACAGGCTCCCTGAGCCGTTCATCGTGCTTGCCACGCAGAACCCCGCAGGTTCTGCCGGAACACAGCTTCTGCCCGAATCACAGACGGACAGGTTCATGGTGCGTCTTTCGCTCGGCTATCCCGACCCGGAAAGCGAAGCCATGATACTCAAATCCAAGAGAACGCTCATGGACGAATATGATATACGCCCCGTAATAACTGCGCAGCAGCTTTATGCGCTTCAAAAGCTGACCGCAGAGGTCTATGCGGATGACAGAGTATATAGATATATCGCCGATATAGCGGCAGCGACGAGAAATTCACCCGAGATATCGCTCGGCATATCGACGAGAGGAGCAGTCGCGGCAGCAGCTATGGCAAAGGCGACCGCTGTACTTAAGGGACGTGACTACGTCATTCCCGATGATGTGACATATATACTGACCGCTTCTGCCGCTCACAGGATAATACTGAGATCGGGCTCGCGGAGCGCCCAGGAAGCTGAAAGGGTACTGAAAAATGCCGCTTCAACTGTAAAGAAGCCTGAACTGAGATGATACTGTTATATCTTCTGCTGCTTTGCGGTCTGTTCCTGTTCTATCTGCTGTATTCGGACGATCTTTCGTTCATTATCCTGCTTTCCGCTGCTTTCACGCCGGTACTGATGTTCATTCAGCTCGTGTACACCAGGAGCAGGATAAAATTCTCGGCAGCAGCCGTGTCGAACAATATACGCAAGGGCGAGAACAGCTCGGTCGAGATAACCGTGGAGAACCCCACGATCTTCCCGATGTCGCTCGCAAAGCTGAATATCAGATGTACGAGTTTCCCGTCAGGCGTGAACGAGATACGGCGTGTCACCGTGCCGCTCCCCGCAAAGAGCACGCACACGCTCAGCATTACGGTATATTCACCGTACTGCCAGAAAATTGAATGCACCGTTACAAAAATAACACTGTATGATATGCTGCACCTGCTCTCGCTTGAAAAGAAGCAGACCTTCTTCAATTCGGTGTCGGTCGATTTCATTCCGGAGGGCGGTTTCCCGATAGATGCGGAAACTGCCGGCAGACTTGAAATGCCGTCGGTATCTTCCGATACTATACCCAAAAAGAGGAACGTGCAGATACCCGAATATGATGAGCTCCGCGAATACCGCGAGGGCGACAAGATGAACCGCATCGCATGGAAACTCAGCGGAAGGACTGGCAGCGATGAGCTGATCGTCCGCGACAGCGGGAACCTTTCCTCGGCAGCGGTGTTGATAGCGGCGGATACTGCATCGGCGAAGGACGAAAAGACCGCCGACAGGATCTTTGAATGCTTTTACAGGGCGGCGCATATCCTTATCGAACACGACAAGTGCTTCGACAGCATTTCCGCAGACGGAAAAATGATACTCAATGTTTCCTCGGAGAACGAAGCAGACGAATGTATCATCAGGAGCTACGGAAAGCCGATATCTGCAGAGTCAGCGGCGGATGCCGCTCAGAAGCGCAGATACGACGAGGTGTATATCGTTACCGCCGAAAGTCCCGATTCCGGAACGGCGGAGAAAATAAGGAACAGTTGCACCGTTCCGATAACATTTATTTACTGTAACAGCAGCGGACAGTCAGATGACTGATCTCCCGTCCATACCCGACAACGGAGCACACAGCGGGACGCCTGCGGATGATCCGCCGCCCGCATGAAAGATATATCTATGAAAAAAAAAGACAGCACAAACAAGCCCGCTGCCGTATCTCCCGAAAAAAGGGAAGATACGGAGATAACGGTAGGGCTTCATATAAGTGACAGCGAAAGCACGGGGCTGCTTGTATGGATACTGCGGACAGCGATATGCCTGTGCGGGATAACCGGTTCGGCGATGAGCTTCGTGTCGGTCATCTTTCCGAAGGAGGATTTCCGCCCGTTCCTGCTCACTGCGCTGATATTCTGCATCACGGCGACTGTGGCTTCTCTGATGAAGAAGTTCGGCTGGATGATCATAGGCGCAGAATACATCGCGTTCGCCGCGATCTTTTTCCGGCTGCGCGAAACGGTCGTCGTTGGATTTCTCCGCACTGCGAATGTGTATCTGTCATTGGTCCGTGTGAAGTACAAGGATATGGATTACTACGATCTTTCGTACTTTGACGGGGATATGGAACAGGCTGTACGGCTGTTCCTGTTTGCAGCGGTCATACTGATCTCGATAACCGTGACCGCTTCGGTGATATACAGAACGAGCTTTGCCTGTGTATTTCTGGTGACATTTCCGCCCGCAGAGCTAATGCTGTATTACGGGCTCGTACCGCGGTATATCTGGATGGGCATCCTGATATGCTGCTGGGCAGGCGCGGCGGCGGCAGAATTTGCCGAATTTCCTGTATCGGGTCCTGCCAACGTGCTTCCCGTATATCGGAAGATATCCTCACAGTCCGCAGCGGCAGCGGCGCTGATATTCCTGATATGCTTCTGCGGGGCAGCGTTCTTCGCGGAGCTTTCCGGCTATGAGCGTCCCGATGAATTTGATGATTTCAAGAACAGCTTCAGCAGATATATGAAGAATTTCACATTCGTCAAGTTCGTAAATGATCTGAAAGGACTGGGCTCATCGGGGGACAAGGTGAGCGGCGCTACCTGTCAGGGAAAGCTTGGCAGACAGGATACCATCGATTTCACGAATGAGACGGTGATGACCGTCCGGCTCCCCAAGACCGCCGGAAGCGTCTATCTGAAAAGCTTTACCGGCATCAATTATACCGGCAACAGCTGGCTTGAGGAAAATGCCGAACAAAAGAAAAAGCTGGATTCAACTGCCTCACGCTTCACTGTTGAGTCCATGACCTGCGACGATCAGGAGGGCTGCTTCTGGCGGGATTATTCCCGCGCTATCGGCGGACACTCACTTCCCGAAAGGGATATACGGATAACAAAATCAAACGACAATGATAAACTGGAATATATACCATACAGTAAGGTGCCTGGGCAAAGCGGCGATGCCTTCAGTACAAAGGAATATATCGTAAGCGTGTATGAGCTGAATTATGCGGCAAAGCTCAATGCCGCAAGGATGTTTCTCGGTATGGAAACCGAGCCGGATGATATTTCCGCGAAATTCGCCCACGACGAGCTTCTGTGCAGGGATCTTGCATATTCGCAGTGCCTCGGGCTCCCCGATGATTTTTCCGCCGGCGCGATGATATACGGCACGTCGCCCCGTGAGGACACCCTCTCGGAAGCAGAGTGGATAAGGGACTGGCTCGACCTCAACTGCGATTATGATCTTTCGGCTGGCAAGCTGCCGTTCGGCGAGGATTTCGTTGATTATTTCCTGCTCCGTACAAGACGCGGTTCATGTACGCATTTTGCGAGCACAGCGGCGCTTCTTTGCCGCTACCGCGGGATACCCGCGCGCTACTGCGAGGGGTATATCATCAAGCCGGAGGATTTTCCGGCTGATGCTGAGTACGGAGAGATGACAGAGGTTGAAGTTACCGACCTTCGCTCACACGCGTGGATAGAGATATATATCGACGGCATGGGATGGCTGCCGTATGAAATGACACCCGGCTACGGCGGCACCTCACAGGATGAAGAGGAAGAGACCTCTGCAACTACCACCGTTACCGAGACAGAGACTACGACCGAGACCACAGCGGAGACTGACGTTACCGTGAGCGAAACAGTAACAGAACCCGCAGAGACTTCCGTGACCACATCTGTTCCGGCAGCGGAAACGGATATGACCGGCGTAACCGATGATACGGAGATCGCTCCGCCCACGGAAAAGCATCCGCTCAATTTGACACCGATATATGTTATACTCATCATCGGTGCTGTATGCGGGAGCGTTTATCTGCGGTACAGGATCATCACCACGGAGCGGAAACGCATATATGACACGGGCTCCGCGAACGAAAAGGCGGTGCTCGCCTGCCGCGTTTTCATGAAAATATGCGCTTACAAGGGAATACACAAGGAAAGTGCGGAATCCTACGAGGAGTTTATCTCCCGGTTAGGCAAAGAGGTACCGTATCTCACGGAGGAACAAGCCTCTGCCGTCATAAATGCGGGGCTGTCCGCTGAATTCGGCAGGGGAGAGATATCAGCCGAAGAAGCCGTAACAGCCGTTAATGTTTCGGAAAAATTCGCCTCACGGACATACCGCGGTCTCAATTCCGCGGGAAGATTCGTTTTCCGTGTAGTATTCTGTCTGCACTGAACTGTAAAGGAGAGCTTCTCAATGAACAGCAAAAACGAGAATACCGGAATAAACCCGTCTCATTCGGAAATGATCGCAAAGATCATCAGTGAAATGCCCGACCCGGCAGAGCTGTACGATCTGAGCGAGCTTTTCAAGGTATTCGGTGATTCAACCAGGATAAAGATACTGTATGTACTGTTTGAAAGCGAAATGTGCGTGTGCGATATCGCTGAGATACTGAACATGACACAGAGCGCTATCTCGCACCAGCTGAAGGTGCTTAAAAACAGCCGTCTTGTCAAATTCAGAAAAGAAGGCAAAACGGTATATTATTCTCTGGATGACGCCCACGTCCGCTCGATGATAGACCAGGGGCTTGAGCATATCAGGGAATGAAGGGGAGGATCATATGAGATTCATCGCAGATGAAAAGCACACGACCATACACGGAAGGACAATGTTCATCGACAGCATACGATATATCGACTATTCATGCTCCGGAGCGGAATTCAGATTTACGGGAAAGAAGATCAGTGCAGTGCTCACCTCGGACGTAAAAGCCGATACTCCCGATATCTTTCTCCCGCAGTGCGCAGTCCTCATCGACGGTGAAATGACGCTGCGCTTTGAACTGAAAGAGCCGGAAAAGGAATACGTGCTGTTTTCCTCCGATGAAGAACGCACCGTTGATTTTCAGCTGATCAAGATGTCTGAAGCGGCTTTCGGAAAGGTCGGCATAAAGGAATTCATCACCGATTCGGATATCCCACCGGCACCCGTTCCGAAAAGCAGCCGCAGGATAGAATTCATAGGCGATTCGATAACCTGCGGATATGGCATAGAGGGCGTTGTGAATATAGATCAGTTCAATACAAGGCAGGAAAATCCATATAAGGCATTCGCATCACAGACTGCACGCCGCTTCGGTGCGGAATATCACCTTGTTTCGTGGAGCGGTATAGGGATATACTCCTCATGGGTGGAGGATACCGTTGAAGAACCCAATGACGGCTGGCTTTCCCCGATGATATACCTTTGCACGGATGCGGGGCTTTCCAATGATCTCGGAAGAAAGCCCTTCGATGAATGGGATTTCTCACAGTTCGTTCCGCACGTTATAGTGATAAATCTTGGCACGAACGATCAGAGCTTCACCAAGGGAATACCCGAAAGAGAACAGATATTCGGCGATAAGTATTATGATTACCTGAAACTGATACGCGAAAAGAACCCTGAAAGCGAGATAATATGCTCTTACGGCGCGATGAACGACCCTCTCTGCGAAACTGTACGCAAAACCGCAGAAAAATTCTCCGCCGACAACAATGACAGCCGCATTCATTACCTCCGCTACACCACGCACACTGATGCAGACGGCATGGGAGCGGATTTCCACCCCTCGCAGAATACCCACGACAGAATGACGGACGAGCTCACCGCGAAGATAAAAGAGGTGACCGGGTGGGATACGGTCTGAAAGGAGTACATATATGCAGAACAGCGAAAATTTCACACATGAAAGCGGCGGATTTCTTTCATTCGTGCTGCTTGACAGCGTAGATTGGTTCAAGGACAAGCTGATAAACGATCTGAAAAAGGACTGGGATTTCAATATATCGGCGGAGAGCTCCGACGAGGAAGGGTACGGTGACGTATTCGTTGCTGATATAAGCGGTATGCGCCTTGCCGTCGGATTTATGGGCGCTCCTGTTCCCAACGGAGAAGCGGAGCACTTCGCGTCGGCGAATTATATGTGGAAAGAGGCAGTGTCAGTTACAAAAAAACAGAAAGCGCATATAATAATCGCCATACTCGGTGATGCCGCTCCAAAGGAAAAGGGTCTGCTCCTCGTAAAGGCAGTGTCCTCATGCCTGAAACAGCACAATGCTATCGCTGTCTTTTCGGACGGCATAGTTTATGAGCCCAAGATGTACACCGCTTTTTCAGAAATGATACGCAAGGGCAGCTATCCCGTTTTCGACCTGGTATGGTTCGGAATGTACCACGATAAGGAAAAACACGGTTTCTATACATTCGGTATGCGGAAGTTCGGATTTGAGGAAATGGAGATCTATGCCTCTGACCCTCAGATACCAATGAGCGAACTGCATGAATTCGTTATAGAGATCACCGGATATGTGCTTGACAGCGAGGTCACTCTCCATGAGGGCGAAACTATCGGTCTCACCGAGGAACAAAAGCTGCCGATATCATTTTCGGACGGCATTGCTGTTGACGGAAAAACGCTGAAGATAGATTACGAGTAATGGTACGGGGTGATATGATGGAAAGGATACTTGCAGCCTGCGGGAATGACTGTTCCGCCTGTCCGAGATATACGGCGCCGCCGTATGAAAAAACAGATGACGAACTCCGTCACACTGCCGAATTGTGGTATAAGATAGGTTACAGGGATCATATTGTAACGAACGATGAGATATCCTGCAGGGGATGCAGTCCGGAAAACTGGTGCAGATACCGCGTTATAGGCTGCTGCAATGACAGGAATATCGAAAACTGTTCGCAGTGCAAAGAATACCCCTGCGATAACATGAAAGAGTGCTTTGAAGTCACAAGGTCATTTGAGCCGAAGTGCAGGGAAGTCTGTACAGATGCTGAATATGAAATGCTGAAAAAGGCATTTTTTGAAAAAGAAAAAAACCTCAATACAGATACGGAATGAACGTTCTGTTATTTATGCTGTGCGCTGTTTCAAAATGTCCGGATGACATTTTGAAATACACCGTCGGTGCACAGAGGCTATATATATTGAACCGAAACAGCCGCAATTATCAGTAAGATAATTGCGGCTGTTTCGGCCACACTAAGTATAGTGCAACAGGTATCTTTCTTTTCATTATTCCTTTTTGCAAACCCAAAATGCAGACTGTCCTATCCATTTAGTTTATAAATGCTCCCCGCCGCTATGACAGGCCTGTTTTTCTCTAATATGCTTCCCATAATAACGACCTAAAGGCTCCCTATTCCTCCGTGTCTCCGAACATTTCATCAAACTGATCGTGCCAGTCCTCGCCCATTTCTTCCTCTGCGATATCTTCAAGGAATGCCATTCTGTAGGTGAGAAAATCATCAAAGTCCTCATATTCCCTTATATCACCCTCACATACAGAATATACGGTGCCGTCTTTACGTCTGATGCCTGCTTCGGAGCCATCGCCCGCAATACCTATGATAACGATATCGTCGG
>CAMVPV010000042.1 GCA_947169455.1 uncultured Clostridia bacterium
CCCCGCGGGAAAAAGTGATCGGCAATATCATCGATATCCCCACGGATAAGCTTGTTCCGAACCCTCATCAGCCGCGGCGTATCTTCAGCGATGAGGACATAAGCGAGCTTGCGGAAAGCATCGAAAATAACGGACTTATCCAGCCGCTCACCGTCCGTGATATGAACGGGAGCTATGAGATAGTTGCGGGGGAGAGACGTTTCCGCGCGGCGGTAAAGTGCGGCTGCAGATCTGTTCCGTGCATTATAGGGAATATTGCCGACAGCGAAGCGGCAGTGATGGCACTCATAGAAAATATCCAGCGGAAAGACCTCACCTTCTTTGAAGAAGCGGAGGCGTACCGTTCACTGATAACGCTGTGCGGCATAACTCAGGAAGAAGCCGCAAAGCGCCTCGGAAAAACTCAATCGACCGTTGCAAACAAGCTGCGCCTGCTGAAATTTACCGATGAGGAAAAAGAACTGATATGCAGATATGAACTCACCGAGCGTCATGCAAGGGCACTGCTGAAAATAGATGAACCCGAAAAGCGTATAGGTATGATAAAGGTGATAGGCGAAAAAAATATGAACGTCAGCAGGGCAGAAAAGGAGATAGAACTGTTGGATTCCGAGATAAGGAAAAACCGGAAACTGCGCAGGCGCAGCGGTCTGTTCCGGCACCTGAGCCTGTTTGCAAATTCGGTAAATCATGCGGTGGATATCATGCGCGCATCGGGTGTGGAGTGTTCCTCGGAGCGCCGTGAGTGCAATGACTGTGTTGAGTTCATCATCAGAATTTCAAAGGAGCAGCTTTATGACAGCTGATGATATATACCGCGGAGTTTGTAAAATTGTTCCATGTGGAACATTGATAATTTATGTCGTTTGACAGTTGATATATGGCAGCGGTTATGATATAATTATTATGCCGATGAATAATATCGGTAGAATTATTAAGGAGATAATCCTGATGGCTGTCATTATTACTGTCGCAAATAAAAAAGGCGGTGTCGGAAAATCGACCACCGTCGTTAATGTTGCCGCTTCAATAGGTAAAATGGGATTCCGCACGCTGGTCATTGATATGGACCCGCAGGGCAACGCCACGAGCGGTCTCGGAATAAAAAAGAAAAAGATACAGTCCTCCGTTTATGATGTCATTATCGGCAGCAAGAATATCCGCGACTGCATCATCGAAACTGAGTTCAGAAATATCTCAGTGCTGCCTTCAAACAATAATCTCACAGGTGCGGATATAGAGCTCATTGAAATGGACAACCGCGCAAACCGCCTTAAAATGCAGCTTCTCACCGTAAAATCCGATTTCGATTACATAATAATCGACAGTCCGCCCTCGACATCGCTGATAACAGTAAATACCCTTTGTGCCTGCGACAAGGTGCTTATCCCGATGCAGTGCGAATATTATTCGCTTGAAGGACTGAGTCAGCTTATTGATTTCATACGCAGCATTCAGCAGAGATATAATCCCGCGATAGATATCGAGGGGATACTCTTCACGATGTATGACCCGCGTCTCAATCTCACAAATCAGGTCACAAATGAAGTGAAAAAACACTTTCCGAAAAAGACCTTCAAGACGACCATACCGAAAAATGTCCGTCTTTCCGAGGCGCCCAGCTACGGAAAACCGATCTGCTATTACGATGCAGCTTCAAAGGGTGCCGAGGCTTACGATGACCTTGCAAGGGAACTTATAGAGAGACACCCCGAGATAGTACCCTCCGACAAGGAGGCGGCGAGTGAGATAAATAAAACCGAAACAAAAAAGAAAAAAGGACTTTTTTCAAGGAAATAAGGTGGATATATGGCAAAAAAAGGCGGACTCGGAATGGGTCTCGATGCGATATTCGATGACAATACGCTCGATAGTTCAGATATGATACGCAATGTCCGGATAACCGATGTGGAGCCGAACAAAAATCAGCCGCGAAAGAAATTTGATGATGAGGAGATCCAGAAGCTTGCGGAATCTATACGCGACCACGGGCTGATACAGCCGATAATCGTCCGTTCGATAGAGGATGAACGCTATCAGATAGTTGCCGGCGAACGCCGCTGGCGTGCCTGCAAAATGGCGGGTATCACCGAAATACCGATCATCGTCAAGGAACTGAGCGATGAGGAGACAGCCAAGATAGCTATAATCGAAAATGTCCAGCGCTCCGATCTCAATCCGATCGAAGAGGCTTCAGCGTACAAGCAGCTTATCGAAAATTATGGCATTACGCAGGATGCTATTGCAAAGATGGTCGGCAAGTCACGCTCCGTTATAGCAAATGCGGTTCGCCTTCTCAATCTTCCCGAGGAAGTACGCACCATGCTCGAGGACGGTGATATCTCGGTCGGTCATGCAAAGGCGCTTGCTGCCATCGAGGATGAGGAGTATATGCTCGAAATAGCACGCAAGGCGGCAAACGGACTGCTCACGGTGCGGAATATCGAAAAGATAGCTGCATCGCTCGCAAAGGATGCCGAGCCCGCCGAAGAAAAGCCCGAGGACAGGAGCGAGAAAAATTACTATACCGAGATAGAACTCAGCCTTTCCGAAAGGATGGGGCGCCGCGTGAAGATAAATGCGGGGAAAAAGGGCGGCGGAACTCTCGTGCTCGATTTCTTCGACCGTTCAGATCTTCAGGAGATAACCGAGATGCTTGCGGATTATTACAATGAATGATTGTTCCATGTGGAACAAAAAAAGGAACCTGTAAAAAGGTTCCTTTTTCATATATCTGAAATTACAGATCACTTATTGACGTTCGGCAGCTTTGCAAAGCTCTGTGCAAGCTCGTCGTCTGTGGGAATATAATCGCTCATTTCGCCGTCGTTGAACTTCTGGTAAGCAACCATATCGAAGTAACCTGTACCGGTAAGACCGAAGAGAATGGTCTTTTCCTCGCCTGTTTCCTTGCATCTGAGTGCTTCGTCGATAGCTGCACGGATAGCATGGCTGCTCTCGGGTGCGGGGAGGATACCCTCTATCCTTGCAAAGTCGCGGGCTGCTTCAAATACCTTTGTCTGCTCGACCGAAACAGCTTCCATGAGCTTGTCATCATAGAGCTGCGAAAGAATGCTGCTCATGCCGTGATAGCGGAGACCGCCAGCATGGTTCGGTGAGGGGATGAATCCGCTGCCGAGAGTGTACATCTTTGCGAGCGGGCATACCTTTCCGGTGTCGCAGAAATCGTAAGCGTACTTTCCGCGTGTGAGGCTGGGGCAGCTTGCGGGTTCAACAGCGATTATCCTGTAATCTGCCTCGCCGCGGAGCTTTTCACCCATGAACGGGGAGATGAGTCCGCCGAGGTTGGAGCCGCCGCCTGCACAGCCGATGATGATATCCGGCTTTACGCCGAGCTTTTCAAATGCAGCCTTGCTTTCAAGACCGATTATCGACTGATGAAGGAGTACCTGGTTCAGCACGGAACCGAGCACATAGCGGTAGCCTTCAAGGCTTGTCGCAGTCTCAACTGCTTCGGAAATAGCACAGCCGAGGCTTCCTGTTGTGCCGGGATGTTCTTCAAGTATCTTTCTGCCGACATTGGTAGTTTCAGAGGGGGAAGGTGTAACGTCTGCACCGTATGTCCTCATCACCTCGCGGCGGAAGGGCTTCTGCTCGTAGGATACCTTTACCATGAACACCTTGCAGTCAAGTCCGAAGTATGCGCACGCCATAGAGAGAGCCGTGCCCCACTGACCTGCACCTGTCTCGGTGGTAACACCCTTCAGACCCTGTTTTTTTGCATAGTATGCCTGAGCGATGGCACTGTTCAGCTTATGGCTGCCGGAGGTGTTGTTTCCCTCGAATTTGTAGTAGATCTTTGCGGGTGTGCCGAGAGCCTTTTCAAGGAAGTATGCACGTACCAGCGGCGAGGGGCGGTACATCTTATAGAAATCCATGATCTCGCCGGGGATATCTATATAGGGATTTGTGTTGTCAAGTTCCTGCTCAACGAGATCCTTGCAGAATACTACGGAGAGTTCATCGGCTGTCATGGGTTCGAGCGTTCCGGGGTTGAGCAGCGGAGCGGGCTTGTTTTTCATGTCAGCGCGGACATTGTGCCACTGTCTCGGGAGCTCGTCCTCGGTAAGATAGGTTTTGTAGGGAATATTGTTTTCCATAATAAAGATTCCTTTCTTGGATAGATTTGGAATATATATCAATGATAACATATATTGTTTATTTTGTCAATATTTTTCCTGTGTATTCACACGTATCTGCTCATTGTATTCACATTTATTTAATCAAATTATTGAATTAACCTGTTGACTGTACAAATAAAATTTTATATAATTTAATTGTAAAAAATTTAATTTATCGGAGGTATTCTTCCATGGCACATTTCAATTACAGGACTAAGGGCACCTGTTCCCAGGTGATAAGCTTTGATCTCGAAGATAATATCGTATCTAACATTTCCTTTATGGGCGGATGCAACGGAAATCTCCGCGCTATATCCAAGCTTGTGAACGGCTGGACGGTCGAGAAGATAGAGGAGTATCTGAAAGGAAATCTCTGCGGCAACAAGGGGACTTCATGTGCAGATCAGCTTGCTGTTGCGGTGAGAGCAGCACTCGACAGTACGCAGGCTTCATAAGTGAGGGATACTTAGTGGACGATTCAAAATATGATGCTCTGAAGATAGACCGTCAGCTTTGCTTTCCGCTGTATGCGGCATCGCGCGAGATAATACGGACATACCGTCCGTCCCTTGACAGGCTGGGTCTGACATACACACAGTACATCACCATGATGGTGGTGTGGGAGCGCCGGAAGATATCCGCGAAGGAACTCGGCGAAAAGCTGTTCCTCGACAGCGGAACTCTGACGCCTGTGCTGAAATGTCTGGAGGGGAAGGGCTATATAAAAAGAAGCCGATCCTCCGAGGACGAACGGCTGCTGATGATCGTGATAACCGATGCGGGTGACGAATTGAAGGAACAGGCATTGTTCGTGCCCGGGGAGATGTCGAAGTGCGTCAGGCTTTCCAAGGATGAAGCCGCGACGCTGTATAAACTGCTGTATAAACTGCTGGATAAATAGAGCATCGGATGTTCCACATGGAACATCCGATGCTTTTTGCTCATATCAATAATTATCGTGCATATAGTAGAATATCTCGTTGAGAACGACCTTGTACGCATCGGCGGAGAGGTGAAGTCCGTCGCCGCCGTTGTAATTCGAGGCGAGGAAACCGTTCGAGTCGATAAGCGCATCATGTACGTTTATCCAGTCGAGATTTTCCTTTTCGGCGCAGGCTTTTTCGGCTGCGGCGTTGTACTGGTTCACGCGGTTGTTGCCGTCAAGCTCGCGGTTCCACTTGTGGCTCTGTGTCATAGGCGAAATGGAAACGACGTGTATCCGGCTGTTCGGCGAAACTTCAAGGAAACGGTCTGCGAGGTCGCAGAGATTTTTTCCGAACTGCTCCTCACTCACGACGTAGAGATCATTCATGCCCATCCATATAAATATATCCTCGGGCTGATACATCTTTGCGATGCTGAATGCGTCAAGTTCCGCAGTTGAATTTGACTTGTACTGGAAAGTGTATTTGTCGATGCCCCATGTGGAGACATTCAGACGCGCAGCGACGTTTTCGGTTTTCAGCAGACCGCCGTAGATCTTCAGTCCGCTGCATATCGAATCGCCGACGAACAGGCTGTTCGCAAAATATTCTTCGTATGTAACATACTTGATCTTTTTCTTTGAAGTATCGGAGGTATCCTCTGTCTCTGCAGGTTCCGCGGGCGGTTCGGTTACTGCCGGTGCGGTGATTATCTCGGAAACGGATGCCGTGAGGAGATCTGTCTCCTCGATCTCTTCCGATGCCTTCTGATTTTTCGTATCAGCCGATGCGGACTGTACGGACGGCGCGGTATTTTCGGGCGCGGAAGCGGTAACGGTAGTTTCCGGCTCGGTGAATATCTCGGTCACGGTGGGCGGCGCGGTTTCCTCCGATGTTACGGGCGCAGTAGGTATATCCGCGGATGAGACTGTGGTCGCCGAGCAGATATCGCCGATCCTTCCGGTGAATACCTCGGTGCTTGCGGTGACTGCTTCGGTGAACTCTGTTTCGGTCACGGGAACGGCAGTCTCGGCAGCAGATGTGACAGCTTCCGACAATTTCTGTTCAGAATAAGCTGTTGCCGAGGATGTTTCATCCGTGTAATACACGGGCGCCTGTTCGGACTTACCCGCGCATCCGCAGAGAAGCAGAGCGGAGAAGCAGAGTGAAGCCCCGACAGCTTTTATATTTTTCATTGCTATTACCTTTTCTCTTTTTATGATTAACGGAAATGCTCCGTTTTGCTGTAATTCAATTATACTATACAGGTCAGTCAATGTCAATGTGCGATTGATACAAACCGCAAAGCATATTTTTTATAAAAATATTTACAGAACGTTACAGAAAAAATACAGCGCCGAAACAGATCGGCGCTGTACTGTTTTACGTCGGTATTACTTGAAAAATTCGTCGTCACGGTTTGCGCGGGCTTCGTTCATTTTATTGAGCTTTTCCGCATCCTTGCCGAGCTTGCGGCACTCTTCGGCTTTCTTGAAATAGCCTATCGCGCGCCACAGGAAAAATCCTGCAATGAGAATATACAGCAGAGCCATGATATCTCCTTAGATCTGTACGGAGTAGTTAGGCGCTTCCTTGGTGATGTAGATATCGTGCGGGTGGGATTCCTTCAGACCGGCGCCCGTGATGCGGACGAACTTCGATCTTTCATGCAGCGTTTCGATATTTACGCAGCCGCAGTAGCCCATACCGGAACGTATGCCGCCTACGAGCCGGAATATAGTATCGGAAACATATCCCTTGTAGGGAACACGACCCTCGACGCCCTCGGGAACGAGCTTTCTCGCGCCCTCCTGGAAGTATCTGTCCTTCGAGCCTGCCTCCATGGCGCCCATTGAGCCCATGCCGCGATATACCTTGAAGGAGCGTCCCTGATATATTTCGGTCGCGCCGGGAGCCTCCTCGCAGCCTGCGAGCAGTGAACCGAGCATCACGACATTTGCGCCTGCCGCAAGTGCCTTTACGATATCGCCGGAGTACTTTATGCCGCCGTCGGCGATAACGGGAACGTTGTATTTCTGTGCAACGCAGGCAGCGTCATAAACGGCTGTTATCTGCGGAACGCCGATACCTGCGACAACTCGTGTCGTACATATCGAGCCGGGTCCTATGCCGACCTTGATGCAGTCAGCGCCCGCCTTGATAAGATCTTCGGCAGCCTCAGCGGTGGCGATATTACCTGCAATGAGCGCAGTATCGGGGTACTTGTTCTTTATCATATCGACGCATTTGAGGATATTTGCGCTGTGTCCGTGAGCGGAATCGAGAACTATCGCATCGGCTTCGGCGTCGATGAGCGCACCTGCCCTGTCGAGAACGTCAGCGGTAACACCGACCGCAGCGCCGCAGAGAAGTCTGCCGCCCTTGTCGCGTGCGGAATTGGGGTACTGAACGGCTTTCTCGATATCCTTGATGGTGATAAGACCTTTGAGAGTACCGTTATCATCAATGAGAGGGAGTTTTTCTATCTTATGCTTCATAAGGATCTCCTGCGCCGCCGCGAGATCGGTATTTACAGGGGCGGTAACGAGGTTATCCTTGGTCATCACTTCGGATATGCGGATGTTGTAATCTGTGAGGAAACGCAGGTCGCGGTTAGTGAGGATACCCACCAGCTTGCCTTTTTCATCAACTATGGGCACACCGGAGATCTTGTATTTTCCCATCAGCTTGTCTGCGTCTGCAACTGTCTTATCGGCAGTGAGCGAGAAAGGATTTACGATAACGCCGTTTTCGGAGCGCTTTACCTTATCGACCTCTTCACACTGCTTGTCGATCGTCATGTTCTTATGGATGATACCTATGCCGCCTTCCCTTGCGACGGCTATCGCCATTTTCGATTCCGTAACGGTATCCATTGCGGAAGTCATGATAGGCGTGTTGAGGTAAATATCCCGCGCAAGCCTTGTGCGCAGATCTATCATGTTGGGTGTCACGTCTGATTTGCCGGGTACGAGGAGCACGTCATCGAAGGTAAGACCTTCCTTGCCGAATTTTCTGTTGAAATCAGTATCAAGCATGATATTTCCTCCCATTCTTCATATTCACTTTTCACTTATAAAAATATACTTGTAAATATTCTACACTATTGTGTCGATAATTTCAAGGGTATTTTATTAAAATCTTTATCTATTTTTGCAGATTTTTATGTATGTTTTGCGGGTTTTAGGGAATTATTACTTCGGCAATTAAATATCTATAATAAACATAAAACATTTTCCGATAG
>CAMVPV010000043.1 GCA_947169455.1 uncultured Clostridia bacterium
GTATATACTCTGTCCCTATTCCAAATCGGGGCTCGATGCTCTTATATGGGCGCAGAGCTATCCCGATGAGGTAGAAGCGGTGATAGGCATAGATATGGCTTTTCCGGAAAGCTATGACAATATAGATACAGACAGGAACGACAGCACCGGAATGATCGGTGTACTGAGGAATATGGGCATAGCAAGGCTTTTTACAGCAGGCAGGATACTGCCGGATACATATACACAGGAAGAGAATGATATGTTTGCGGCGCTGGTCAACAGGAAATACAGCAACAAAGCCATGTTCAACGAGATATTGACCGTGCCCGGTGCGGTGGAACTGATAAACAGCAGACCGGCTCCCGCGTGTCCGATGCATCTGTTCCTTTCAAACGGCGGCGGTACGGGGATGGGCGAACAGGCCTGGCGCGGATGCGCTTACCGTTACACAGAGGGTCTTGACGATATCACATATACAGAGCTTGACTGCGGACACGGCGAGATCATATACAAGGAGACCGACCGCATCATAAGCGATATCAGGGAGTTTATCGGCAGTCCGGACTGACCTGCAGCAACAAAAAAATCCCGCGGTCGTTCATGATAAATATCATGAGCGGCCGCGGGATTATGTTTTGTTATTCTGTCGTTCCGGCGGATCGGACTTTCGTCTGCCGCTTACTGGAGTGCGGAGTAGCTGCCGTTCTTGATGACAACTGCCTTGGGGTTCTTGGAAACCGCACCGTCTGTGCCCCATGTCATGCCTACGCCTGTGAGTCCGTCATAGGAGTAGCCGTTTGTGATGGCAGCCTTGAGCTTGTCGCACATATCGGAAGCACTCATATCAGCAGTGATGCCTTCCTGCTTGATGAGGTCAGCAACGATCATGACTCCGTCATAAGCATCTGCTGCGAACTGGTTGGGTGTCTCGCCGTTGTATGCTGCCTTGTATGCCTCAACGAACTTCTTTGTAGCTTCATCGGGAGAATCTGCAGCGAAGGGGGTGAGGAGCATTACGCCCTCTGCGAGGGAAACGTCGAAGTTCTCAACGCTGAGGATACCGTCGAGACCGTCGCATCCGAAGAATATCGGAGAATAGTCAGCGGACTTGCACTGCGAGAGGATGAGAGAAGCCTCCTGATAGTAGATGGGAAGGAATACGAGCTCAGCGCCTGCGTTCTTTGCTGCGCTTATCTGAGCGGAGAAGTCTGTCTTTGAATCCTTTGTGAAGGACTGTTCTGTAACGAGTTCAAGACCCTTTGCCTCAGCCTCACTCTTGAAGGTATTGAAGATACCGGAGGAGTATGCATCGGAGCTGTCATAGATAACAGCTATCTTCTTTGCTACGTTGTTGTCTGCGATATAGTCTGCGGAAGCGCGTCCCTGGTTGGGGTCGGTGAAGCAGATCTGGAAGCAGTTGTCGTTTCTGATAACATCCTGTGCAGAAGCGGAAGGAGTTATCTGGAAGATATTGTCTGCCTTGGTCTGGTCTATAACTGCGAGGCAGGAGCCTGTGGTGACCGTGCCGACCATGATATCCATGCCCTTATCCTTGAGGGTGTTGTAGGCGTTGACAGCCTTGTCTCCGGGGTCAGCCTCATCGTCCTCGAATATCATCTTCAGCTTGATATCGCCGAGCTTGCCGGAAGCATTGATGTCATTCACTGCAAGCTCAACAGCGTTTCTTACGCCCGAGCCGTACTGTGCCGCACCGCCTGTGAGAGGGCCGGAGCCGCCGATAACGATGACCTTTTCAGCGCTGCCTGCGGAATCTCCGCCTGCACTGCCGCCGTCAGCGGGTGCATCTGAACCGCCCGTGCTGCCTGCACCGCAGGAAGCAGCGAAACATGACATTACTGCCGCACAGCTGAGTGCGAGGAATTTCTTTGCCAATTTCATAACTGTATCACTCCTTGAATTATTGCCCCGAAAACCGTTCACATCGGCGTTTCCGGGAATGTAACGTCCGCTCCGGAAAAGCGGAGCAGCCGATTTACCGTAATTAATATAACATTTCTGCAAGTTTTTGTCAACGTTAAATCATACAAACTTTGCATCTGCGAGGGGAAACGTTTTCGCAGAATAAACATAAAAGCTGTGAAAAATTCGTCAAATGTGCCCAAGCACTATCATTCTGCACGGAAAATGCGCGCTGCACAGGAATATCGCGGCGGCATTTTTGCAGGATTTTCAGTATGGGGGTTCATTTTATTTCTCGTGAACATGCTTGCCCGTGATGTGCTCTGCGTGAACGGCTATCAGCTGTACGCGGTGGGAAGCGCGTTCGATCTCGGCGAGTACCTCTGCTTCGGTCGGGTAGTATTTATTGCCGAGACAAAGCAGCTTTTCATGTATGCGTTCCGTATCGGAAACATTGACAAGCTCTGCTTTTCCGAAAACAACAACGCTCGTGAGGTGGTATGACCAGTCCTCTTTCGTATAACCGCTGTTGCGGACGGTGAAGCATACCTTCGGACAGCGGCGTATCGAATCTACCTTGTGACCCTCGCGCGCACTGTGGATATATATAGTCTCCTCCGTTTCATCGTAGTAGAAATCCACAGGCACGGCGTAGGGGTAGCCGTCGTCACCGCATACCGCAAGTACGCCGCGCTTTTCGGTGCGGAGTATCTCTGCGACCTCTTCTGCAGACGCTTCCTGTCCGGATCTTCTCATTGCCCTGAACATTTTTATCACGCTCCCTTTACCGTGATTATACATTATCGGGTGAAGTTTGTCAATTATCGTCCGCCAAAAACGTTTTGCAGAATGTTGACAAGCTGTGATAAATATGCTAAAATCATATTGGGAATATATACGTTCCACACATATTGCATACAGATATACAAAAGGAAGGAAATCTACAATGAACGACGACAAGAGATTTGCCGTGCTCATCGATGCGGACAATGTATCATCCAAATACATCAAGCCGATAATGGATGAGCTCTCGAACGACGGCATAATCACCTACAAGAGGATCTACGGCGACTGGACAAAGCCGGAAATGACCCCGTGGCAGTCGGTGCTGCTGAACCACTCTATCACCCCGATACAGCAGTACAGCTACACCACCGGCAAGAATGCGACCGACTCCGCAATGATAATCGACGCAATGGATATACTTTACAGCGGCAATGTGGATGGGTTCTGCATCGTATCGAGCGACAGCGACTTCACGCGGCTCGCTGCCCGCCTGCGTGAGTCAGGTATGCTGGTCATCGGCATGGGCGAGCGCAAGACGCCCAATCCGTTCATAGCAGCCTGCAACCGTTTCCTGTACCTCGAAGTGCTCTACGGTGACGACGGTCATCCAAAGCAGCAGCCTGTTCAGTCGGACGGCGATCAGCTCACCGCTGATATGGTGAGAAAAGCGATAGCTGCCATACTCAACGAGATATCCGACGAGGACGGGTGGGCGTCGCTCAGCCAGGCAGGTAATATCCTCACCAAGCGCTTTCCGAGCTTCGATGTACGCAGCTTCGGCTTCGTGAAGCTGACACCGTTCATAAAATCGCTCGGTGCATTCGAGGTGTATTCCGTTCCCAGCGAGAACGGCAACGTAAGGGTGGTATATGTCAGGAACAAGCAGTGACGGAGGTGTGACATGATCACGGCGGACGACTTTGACTGTGCGATCTTCGATCTCGACGGTACCCTCGTGGATTCCAACCGCGTGTGGAAGGGCATACCGGTCACGCAGCGTGAGATCGAGGACATGGCAGCGATGACATACGAGGAATGTGCGCAGTTCATAAAAAAGAAAGGGGCTGATGTCCCTGTTGATGAGATAAAGGCGGAATTCAACAGGATGGCAGTGGCTGAATACCGGTACAATATCTTTCTGAAGCCGAACGTGAAGGAATTCCTCACGCTGCTCGCCGCAAAGGGAAAGAAGATAGCCCTTGCTACAGGCTCCCCGCGTGAACTGTACGAGCCCGTCATGCGGCACAACGGCATCTATGGATTTTTCAGTGCCTTCTGCTCCACCGATGAGACAGGGCGGGAGAAGGATTTCCCGGATGTTTATCTGACGGCTGCGGAAAGAGCCGGGGCGTATCCGGAGGATTGCGCCGTATTCGAGGATTCATTGAAAGGGATAGTCAGTGCATCGGGCGCGGGTATGATGACCATAGGTGTATATGACCGCTATTCCTGCACAGATGCGGTCTCCATGCGGAACATCGCAGACCGGTTCATCATGGATTTTTCGGAGATGCTTATAAAAATATAAAAAAATTATACTTTTTGATGAAAAACAGTTGAAATCTCTGTCAAGATATGTTATAATAATACAAATGTGATATGCGGCGTGCAAATCAGCCGCAGATCTGCCGCTCACGGTCTATGCCGCGGCAGACAAATTTCATAAACCGCCCCGCAGCACGGCTTTGTACGGGGCAGAATGGAGTGCATTATGGAATCTTATATCGTCAGACAATCTATTCTTGATGAAAATCAGTCTGCTGTCGGCTACGAGATACTTTACGCCGATGATTCGCTTTCGATGAACCAGTTGGACGATACCGGTGCAGCAAACGCTATCGAGACCTTCCTCTCCTCTATGGACAGTGAAAAGTTCCTCAGCGGAAAAACAGCGTTCCTCACATTCACAAGGAACCTCCTCGTGAAGGATATCCCCAAGATGTTCGACACCAACAAGCTTGTCATCCAGATCGAGGATTCGCTCATCACCAATCCGCTGACACATTCGCTTTTCATAAAGTATAAGCAGGCGGGCTACAAGGTGGCTGTCATTGATTTTGAGTTCGCACCGAGGTATTTCGGCGTTCTCGATATCGTTGATTATATCAAGGTCAATTTCCACGACTACAATAATTCCTCGCTGGAAAATGTCGTCGGGATAGGCAACTCCTTCGGAAAGAAGATAATCGCCTACAACGTTGACTGCGCCGAGGCTTACGAAAAGGCAAAGAGCTGCGGATGCAGCTACTTCCAGGGCTCCTACGTCGCAGAGAAGATGCCTGCTACGCTAAAGAGCATGAAGTATCTCCAGGGCAACTTCTTCCTCCTGATGATCGCCGTTACCAAGGACGAACCTGATATCGACGAGATAGAGTCGATACTTTCAAGAGACGTATCGCTTACATATTCGCTGCTGAAGCTCGTCAATTCGGCATATTTCGCGCTCCGCAACCGCGCGAAGTCGGTAAAGCAGGCGCTCGTCATCCTCGGTCTCGGTCAGCTGAAGCAGTGGATATACCTGCTCAGCTTCCGTCAGGACGACGGCTCCATGCCGGACGAACTCATCAAGCTCTCATTCCTGCGCGCAAAGTTCGCCGAAGAACTGTTCGCATTCTGCGAGGATATGCCGATATCCCGCTCGGAAGCATACCTTATGGGTATGTTCTCCACGCTCGGCAAGCTCATGCAGATGCCGATAGACAAGGTCATGGAACAGCTGCCGATAAGCGACGAAGTAAAGCTCGCACTCCTGCAGCGTGAAGGCAAGGCGGGTCTGCTGTACAGTCTCGTTATCGATTACGAGAACGCCGACTGGAAAAAGATGACACAGAACGCAGAGACCCTCAATATCCCGTCCGAGACCATTTCCAGGATCTACTGCGACTGCGTCGAGAGCGTCAACCAGACATGGAACAGCCTCATGACCGCAAACGACAGCGACTGATCATAAATAGACCGAAAGGAATGTTATACCGATGGCGGAGCGCAAGTTCAAAGTCCCACTGAAAAATATCATTGATGAATTCTCGCTTGAAGCGGTGCATCTTCCTGTAGATGCTGCAAAGCTGTTTATCGACGAGACGGAGGTCAACCGCCCCGGTCTTCAGCTTTCCGGATTTTACGAATATTTCAATCCCGAACGCATACAGATAGTGGGAAAGGCTGAGTTTGCGTTTCTTGCTACCCTTGACGAGACTACCCGCAAGGAGCGCCTTGAAATGCTGTTCGCACAGCACGTTCCTGCGATTATCATTTCGAGAGAGCTCCCATATTTCCCTGAGATGATGGATCTCGCACAGACCTATGAGATACCGCTGCTGCGCAGCAAGGACAGCACATCGTCCTTCATGGCAGCGCTCATAGCGTTCCTCAACCTCAATCTCGCACCGAGGATCACCCGTCACGGAGTTCTCATCGAGATATACGGCGAGGGTATCCTTATCCTCGGCGAGAGCGGCGTCGGAAAGAGCGAGACTGCAGTTGAGCTCATCAAGCGCGGTCACCGTCTTATCGCCGATGATGCCGTTGAGATAAAGAAAGTCTCCAATATAAGCCTTGTCGGTTCCTCGCCGGAGAATATCAGGCATTTTCTTGAACTGAGAGGAATAGGCATAGTCAATGCAAGACGGCTTTTCGGTATGGGCGCAGTTAAGCTCACCGAAAAGATAGATATGGTCATAGAGCTTGAACCGTGGGATTCCGAAAAGGTATATGACAGAATGGGCGTCGATAACGAATGTACATCCATTCTCGGAGTAAAAGTGCCGTATTCGATAATCCCCGTAAAGCCCGGACGTAACCTCGCTGTCATACTCGAAGTCGCGGCAATGAACAACCGTCAGAAGAAGATGGGCTACAACGCCGCTGAGGAACTTCTTGAAAACCTCGGTATGTCATACGAGAAGAAGGATACCGTCAAGAAATGGGACGTATATTGATATGAAGATATGTGCCGATCTGCATATGCATACGGTCGCTTCCACACACGCCTATTCGACTATTTCGGAAATGGCTTCCGAGGCGGCTCGCAAGGGACTGAAATGCATAGCGATAACCGACCATACCCCCGCTTCTACCGACGGCCCGCACGTATGGCATTTCCATAATCTTCACAAGGCGATACCGCGTGAGCTGTACGGCGTAAAGATAGTATATGGCGCAGAATCGAGCGTGAAGAACTATGACGGCGAGCTTGACTTTCCTGTGGATGAATGTGAATCGCTCGACTGGATAATCGGTTCGGTGCACCTTGGAGTATTGAAGCCCGCGTCGTTTGAAGAAAACACGCGGACTTATCTTAAGCTTGCCGAGGATCCGCAGGTAGATGTGATAGGTCATTGTGCGACCGTGAAGTTCCCGTTCGACTACGAGACCGGCTTGAAGAAGTTCAAGGAAACGGGAAAGCTGGTCGAGATAAATGAAAGCACCATCAGATGGAAAGGCACCGAAAAGAATTACATTGAGATAATAAGGCTGTGCAAAAAGTATGAGATACCCGTGATCGTGAACAGCGATGCACATTTCATGAGCGCCGTGGGCGATCTTGAAAACAGCCTCCGCCTGCTGGAGGATGCTGATTTTCCGGAACGGCTGGTGTTCAACGCCGACTGGGACAGGGTCAGGGAATATCTCAACCGAAAGCACGGAATAATATTTGAAAAGTGATATTATGGAACTCAGAAAGCTTGATCGCAATGACATGGGGATCATAGCAGAGCTGTTCACTTCGGTCTTTATGAATGAACCGTGGAACGACGACTGGAGCGACAGAGAACAGCTCAACGGCTATCTTACCGACCTCACAGGCAACCCCAATTCCCTCACGCTTGGCTATTTTGACGGCGAAAGACTCGTCGGACTGGCAATGGGGCAGATAAAGCACTGGTATATGGGAACGGAGTATCTGATAGATGAGTTCTGCATAGACCGTGATATCCAGCGCAGGGGCGTAGGCACGCAGTTCGTGAACGGCATCAGGGAATACCTTGCAGAACGCGGGATACACCGTATCTTTCTGCTGACCGGCAGGGAGATGCCAGCATATACTTTTTACAGAAAGCTCGGCTTTGAGGAGGTCAAGGGTCTTGTTCCTCTGTCCGGCAATTTCTGACATCGAATATTTATCGGAGGAAATGAATGGATACCGATATTGTCAATAAAGCAAAAGAACTGGACTGCACTGTTTCGGAGGATACGAAGCTGTGCAGTCTTACCACGTTTAAGATAGGCGGCGGATGCGGCGGCGTCATCAAGCCGCGCAGTCCGGAGGGCTGTGCGGAAATGGTGCGCTTTCTTACTGAAAGAGGAGCGGCGTTCCGCATAATGGGACGCGGCTCGAATATCATCGCTGACGACCGCGGCATAAAGGATATCATAGTTCTCATAGGTGACGGTATGTCCGGCATCACTGCGCAGGACGGACTTGTCGTGTGCGGTGCGGGCGCATCGCTGACCTCATTCTGCAGATATGCGCTTGAAAACGGACTTGCCGGTGCAGAATTTGCATACGGGATCCCCGGCAGCGTGGGCGGTGCGGTATATATGAACGCGGGTGCCTACGGCGGAGAGGTCAAGGATATCATCGCCTACGCCGAGGCT
>CAMVPV010000044.1 GCA_947169455.1 uncultured Clostridia bacterium
AGATGTTGTCGTGCACGGGAATGATATATTCCGTATCATCTCCCGTGCAGCCGCACATCAGGATCACGATAAACAGCAGCGGCAGCAGTTTGTTCATCACAGCAGGATAATGCCGTTATCGGCACATTTCTGTACCATATCATCCGGCCAGATAGAGGACTGCACCTCGCCGATATGAGCCTTGTTCAGCAGGAGCATACAAAGCCTCGACTGACCGATGCCGCCGCCGATAGTCAGCGGGAGAGTTCCGTCCGCTATCATTTTATGGTAATCATACTTCATCCTGTCCTCTGCGCCGCGCTCTGCGAGCTGCGTTTTCAGCGACTCCGCATTCACGCGGATACCCATAGAGGATATCTCCAGCTTGTCATCTATAACGTCATCCCAGAAGAGGATATCGCCGTTCAGTGACCAGTCATCGTAATCGGGAGCGCGCCCGTCATGGATCTTTCCGCTGTTCAGCTTTCCGCCTATCCCCATGAGGAAGACCGTCTTGTGCTCCCTGGTGATGAGGCGTTCGCGCTCGTTCGGCGACAGTTCGGGATACATATCTTCAAGCTCCTGCGTAGTGATAAAGAACGGCTCATCGCAGATATCACCCGTGATCTGCGGGTTTCTCAGGCAGACCTTCCTCTTTGTGAATGCTATCGCCTTCACTATTGAGCAGACTGTCTCCTTAAGGAAGTTGAGGTTTCTCTGTTCGGGGGTGATGACCTTTTCCCAGTCCCACTGATCGACATATATGGAATGTACGTTGTCGGTATCATCATCGCGGCGGATAGCGCTCATGTCGGTGTATATCCCCTCGCCCGCCTTGTATCCGTAGCGGTACAGCGCCATTCTCTTCCATTTTGCGAGCGACTGCACTACCTCGCCCTCACCGTCGATCTCCTTGATGGTAAAATCGACCTTGCGTTCAACACCGTTCAGGTCATCGTTGATACCGCTCCCCTTGCGCACGATGAGCGGTGCAGAAACGCGGTCAAGCGTCAGTGCGAACGAAAGCGCCTGCTGGAATACGTCCTTGATATACTTTATCGCGTGCTGTGTTTCTCTCAGTGTGAGTGCAGGTCTGTAACCCTCGGGAATATATAATCCTTTCGACATAATTATCAATCCTTTCGTGATCATTATCCGATGTCCTCGCTGAGTATCTGCGAAACGGTGCGGAAACCGTATTTTTCGTAAAACGCTTTTGCGTCGTTGCCGTCAACGACCTTTATCTCTATCCCGGCAGCGCCGTCATTTTTAAGAGTATCGACTGCCCAGTCCATAAGCTGCCCGCCGTATCCGCTCCCGCGGTATTCTTTCAGCACGATAAGGTAATCTACGCTGCCCTGTGTGCCGGAAAGGTCAGTCTTGCAAAAGCCCGCTACTCTGTCATTATCTTCAATGACAGCTATCTTTGAGCTTCCGTCTGCCAAAGCCTTTTCAAATGCAGCCAGCGTCTCCGAAAATGGCTTTTTCGGAAAGCAGCCGCTGAAATTCACCGAGACCTCGTTGTGATGCTCGGCAAGCGCTTTCAGGCATTCTTCAAGCCTGTAAACTTCATCGTGAGCTATCTGTCTCATGCTCTCTTACCTGATGCTGCCGACCGTTCTCGGGAACATGATGACATCGCGGATATTTGCCATACCGGTGGTGTACATGATAAGTCTCTCGAAGCCGAGACCAAATCCGCCGTGAGGAACTGTGCCGTATTTTCTCAGATCGATGTAATCGGAGTAGAGGTCGAGGTTCATCCCTCTCTCGTTCATTGCAGCGAGCAGCTTTTCATGATCGTACTCGCGCTCACTTCCGCCGATTATCTCACCGACGCCCGGAACGAGCAGATCGACTGCCGCAACGGTCTTTCCGTCGGGGTTCTGCTTCATATAGAACGACTTTATCTCCTTTGGATAGTCGGTAACGAATACTGCCTTCTTGAACACCTTCTCGGCGATATATCTTTCATGCTCGGTCTGGAGGTCGCAGCCCCATTCTACCGGATATACGAATTTCTCGCCCGATTCTTTCAGCAGGCGGATAGCCTCTGTATAGGTCACCCGTGCGAAATCATGCGAAATGAGTTCTTCAAGGCGGGCTTTCAGTCCCTTCTCGAAATGCGCATCAAAGAAATCCATCTCGTCGGGGCACTTTTCAAGCAGATCTCCGATAACGAATTTGAGCATATCCTCCGCAAGCTCGATAACATCGTCAAGCTCCATGAATGCTGCCTCCGGCTCGATATGCCAGAATTCTGCAAGGTGCTTGGGAGTGTTGGAATTCTCCGCACGGAAGCTGGGGCCGAAGGTGTATATCTTTCCGTAGGCGGTAGCGCCCATTTCACCTTCAAGCTGACCGGAAACGGAAAGTCCCGCACGCTTGCCGAAGAAATCATTTGCGTAGTATTCCTCCTCCGACTTGTAATCCTTGCTGTAGCCTATGGTCGTCACCTGGAACATCTCACCTGCGCCCTCACAGTCGCTGCCCGTGATGAGGGGTGTGTTGAGGTAGATGAAGTTGTGGCTGCGGAAATATGTGTGAAGTGCCTGTGCAAGCACCGAACGAACTCTGAACACTGCATTGAAGGTGTTCGTCCTGCCGCGGAGGTGCGGCATCGAACGCAGAAATTCAAGCGAATGACCCTTTTTCTGGAGGGGGTAATCGGTGGGGCAGTCACCTATTATCACGATATCTGCGGGAACGGTGTTCAGCTCGACTGTGCCGCCTCTGCCCTCAACGACCTTGCCCTTAACCTTTACGGAGGTACCAACGCGGGGCTCCTTGAAATCGCCCTCGCCCTTTTCAACTACCGCCTGGATATTTTTCAGCGAGGTGCCGTCGTTCACCTCAACGAAGGCAACGCTTTTGGAATTGCGCGAGGTGCGCACCCAGCCGCATACCGTTACCTCGCTGCCAACGAAAGAAGCAGCGTCCGTAAGAATGTCCTTGATGTCCGTGTGTTTCATGATGATCATTTCCTTTCAAATAAAATAAAAAACTCCCGTCCTGAACAACAGGACGGGAGCATAATTCCTTATACTGCCGTGGTACCACCTGAATTACCGCTTTGACATATACGAAAAGCAGTCACTTTTGCCCGCTGTAACGTGCAGGAAACGGCTCTCCTACTTGCCTGCGGATCATCTCTGCTTTCCGGCGGCTTTGGGTTCGCTGCTCGGGAGTGTTATTCACACAGATCCTGCTGCACGGCTCACACCTTCTCCGTGCTCTCTGGAAGTGGTCTTCTGCGCTACTTCTCTCCGTCATTGCATTTTCTTATTGCACTTATTCTATCACCATTATTCCGATTTGTCAAGTGCTTTTTCAAAAAAAATTTCAGCCTATCTCCCATGTGACAGTTACGTTATCGGAAAGCTCGATATCATCGGGCTCGATATCCGGAGCTGCCATATCCTCGCCTAAGCACATCGGAGCGGCACAGACAACAGAACGGGAAATATCTATATCTATTTTGCCCCACGAATAATCAATAGACTGTATGTCCTTCAGCGGAACGCCCGCTGCTTTTGTGAGGACTTCCGCTTTCTCCCTTGCGTCCGACACGGCTTTTCCGAGCAGCTTGTTCTTCACAGCTTCGGGGTCTTTCACGGTATAGTCTATCGAAAGATCGGGATGTACATCACTGTCTGACAGTGCAGAAAGTGTTTTTCCGAGAAGCGTGTTATCGGGATCGAATTCCAGCTTCATAATATGAGAATACTTATACCCGATCAGTCTGTTTTTATAGACGCCCTTTTCCTTATAGCTTTCAAATTCGGGACGGATATCGAACCTCAGCGTTTTAAGGTCTGTGCGTGCAAATCCGAGCTTTTCAACGATCTTCTTCAGATTTTCGGTATCCGCCGCAGAATGTACCGCCGTTTCGGAATATTCGGGGAATACTCCTTCAAGCCCGATCGTAATGCGGGTGGTGTCGGGGCGGAGCCTGATGTTTCCTTTTCCTGTAATGCGTATGGTTTTCATAAAGATCATCTCCCTGATATTTTATATTTCCATTATAATCCTTATCACGGAAAAGAGGTCGCCCGGCAGGCGACATCTCATACAGCAAAAAACCGCACCGAAAAAAATCGGTGCGGTCTGTTACCGTCAGATCAGTCCTTGATGTTCTTGAGTACTTCCTCGGCGGAGGGCTCAAAGCCGTTCTTCTCCCACTCATCCGCTATCGCTTCGAGCTGATGGAGCGAAAGGTTCTTGCCAAGCTTCTTGGCAGCTTCCTTCAGTTCGCCGAATTTCTGCATTTCAAGGCATCCCTCGTTGTCGTTTCCTCCCGATACATTTTCAAGGTCGTCAAGATCGAGCATAACACTGTTTGCCATAATATCTCCTCCTGTTTATTCCTTTTTTATTTATGTAGATCATTCAAAATGAAAAACATCCACAAATCCTGTTACCTCGAATATCTCCATAAGTATATCATTCGAGTTCCTTATCGTCATGACACCGCCGTTCTTTGTTATCTTCTTGTTTGAATTGAGAAGTATGCGCAGCCCCGCCGATGATATATAGTCCAGGTCTGCCATATCGAAAACAAGCTCGGAGCAGCCGTCAAACGCCCCTTCAAGCTCTGCTACAAGCTGTGGTGAGGTCGTCGTATCAAGTCTGCCCGAAAGCCGTATAGTGAGCGATGTTCCGTTCTGCACCTTGCTGACAGTCATTGCTCTGCCTCCTTATTTATTTTTGATCTGACTTTTTTTGTTGATGTATGTATATTATACTATATCCTTTCCCGAAAATCAATGATATTCTCTTTGTTTGCTTGTTGTAATATAACGAAATTATCCGCCGTGTTTTGTTGCAAATAAACAAATTTTAATTTTTTACAGCTTTTGTTAATGACATTTCTATCATTTCGTGTTATAATCATAGTGTGTATTGATATGCACCCGCTCAAATTTATACGGAAGTACAGGTGATAATTTATATGAAAACAGATGTTTACAGATTCAGCAAGGACAATTTCGATATCCGTGCCGTTTCTTCGGTCGTTTCAAAGATAGCGGAATACAATAAGCTCGGCAAAAAACAGGAGATGCGCCTGGCACTTCTCTCCGAAGAACTTGCGGAGATGATACCCAATCTCCTTAAGTACGGAAACGGAGAATTCTACATTGAAAACGACGGCAATAACTACAGCATAAAGATAAAGGTGAACGCGAGCGATATGCTCGACTGGGAACAGCGCGACAAGATCATCTCTGTATCAAGCTCCGGCAAGAACGCAGCCGCTGTCGGCATACTCAACAAGATCCGCGTTGCCGCAGAAACTATGCTCGCCGATTACAGCGTGACCGAGAACATGGTCAATATGTCACCCGATTATTCCAATAATTTCTATAATATGGGCATGGACATCAACCCTATCAGCCACGCCCAGCTGTGGACACTCGATAAATACAAGATCGAAGCCAGGAGTGACGAAAAGGCGTGGGATGAGCTTGAAAAATCCGTTATCGCCAACCTCGCGGACGACGTGACTGTCGGCATCATCAAGGGCAGCGTCGAAATAACCGTAAAGAAAGCACTGTAAAGGGGTATCTTAATGACTATCGAAAAAATCACCGAAGGTACAAGACTTATCTTTTCCCTCTCCGGCAGACTTGATACGGGCAGCGCACCCGAGCTTGAAGAAGCTGTAAAGGAACTGCCTCATGACCTGACCGAACTCATATTCGATACCTCGGCACTTGAATACATATCCTCCGCAGGACTGCGTGTCCTTCTCTCCGCCCATAAATTCATGGAAAGCAGGGGAAAAATGGTGATAAGGAATGCAGGCCCCGCACTGATGGACGTTTTCGACATCACCGGATTCATCGATATCTTCAATTTTGAAACGATCCGCCATTCCTGATGATCACTGCGGATATGCCGTAACATAAAATAACAGCCGGACGTTCCATGTCCGGCTGTTCGGTTTTTATCTGCCCGCGCACCTGTCAATGATATCGTCTATTATCCTCGGTGTGGCATATCCGCAGTTTTCACAGCCTCCAATGCCATAGACGACAGCGTAGCTGAAATTGTCCGCCATACATTCCTCGGCGGCTATCACATAACCCGTATTCTCTCCGAGTACTTTGTAAAAGTCGGGTACATCCTCTGCCATGATGAACCTGTCCTGTGTCTCTACCGGCAGGAGCGCGGGCTTTATGTGGTCGAAGAAGGAACCCGCTCCCTCGGCATAATCCTCCACATAGGTCACTACCATGCATTTCGTGGGAGTGCCTTCAATGTCGAAAACAGCATAATTATCGTACCTTTCCACATCGGGGTTGGACAATATATTCGCACGCATCTCCGGCTTTATTTCGATGCTGCTGTCTATCTCCGTGCTTATCACCGCATACATATCACGGCGGAAATCATCATTTGTCCTTGTCATGCAGTGGAAAAACTCATGTACCATTAACAGATAGAACGCTTCTGCAGTTTCCTCGGGGTATTCCCTGAGGTAATCGAAATATTTCTGACTGATATATACTTCGGTGCCGTGGGTATATCCGCCTGCATCGCCTTCCTCATGCATGGTGGTCTTGATGAAGGTCACTTCCTCCGGGCAGTCATACACAAAGCCCATCTCGTTGAGCCTTTCCGAAAACTTATCCATGCACTTCGTGATCTCTTCCTTCTCCTCATCAGTGAAGGAAAGCATACCCTCATGTATCACTTCTTTGAATTCATCAAGTGTCGCACCGCTCTTTCCCACACGGTAATCAAGGTCGTTCTGCGTGAGGGCTTCAAGGTAATCGGTCTGCGCGAGCAGACGCTGTTCAGCTTCTTCGGCGTCCGCAAACCGGTAATTCAGCGTGACCGGCTGCTTTTCCTCAGCGGCTGTCTCCGCGGCTGTTGAGGCATCAGTTTCGGCTGATGCCGCTTCAGAAGATCCGGCGGTCGTTTCCGGAACTGTTTCCGGAGCTGTTTCCTGCGTCTGTTCAACAGTTTCCGCTGTTGTCTGCGGTTTTGTGTCGGTAAGCGGTTCGGTGCTGCTCCCGCAGCCGGCGATCG
This sequence comes from uncultured Clostridia bacterium, assembly GCA_947169455.1. The sequence continues at coordinate 7,015 of CAMVPV010000044.1, forward strand.
CGGCGGATAGCATCAGTGCGCAGCATAAAGCTGCCGCTCTGCGTTCTTTCTTCATACTTATCATTTCCTTCCGGATAGAACATTATCGTGTCCTGTTTCACACGGCATTGCCTGCAATACCGAAATTTTATCACATACTGCCCGCAAAGTCAACAAATATCGACGAGGTTCGTTCAAAATGAACATTTAAATAACGATTTTCGTAAAAAATTACTGTAACATATTGCAAAATATACTGTTATATGTTATAATTATTCTGTATAGTAACATATCACACGCGAGACGGAGGTTTATATGGACTTACAAAGATTTGCCGACGGGATCGACGCTATGGCGAGCGTGTATTCATTTGAAAGACTGCCGGACGGCAGCTTCGGCGAGATACGCATCATGGCGGCAAACAAAGGCTTTCACGGACTTTTCGCACTGAACCCGCAGGCACCGGAATTCCGGCCGGGACTGCCTTACAGGCTGTTCTTCAACGACCCGAACTTTGAAAGCTTCTGCTATAAATGTGCAAGCACCAATGAGCCTCTGTATTCCTACGTAAATGCTCACGGAGTATGGCTCACGGGGCTGTATTTTCCGGTGGCATCGGACGACGAGAACACCTTCAACTGCTGCTATATACTCAAGTTCACCAAGGAGCTTGAAACAGAATCGATGTCAAACCGCTCCGCAGATATCTCCTCCGCCGTGCTCAATATCGGCATAAAGCTCCACAAATCACGCGAATTCGAGAGCTCCATGTCGGATATAATCGCCGATATACGCAAGATATGCGGCTCCGGACACTGCTCGATAATCCTCGTTGACAAGAGCGACAAGAAATGCAATTACCTTAATCAGAACGGGTTCAGCAGAGAACGCTTTGACAAGATAGCCGAAAGCATGGGGAGAACTCCCTACGAGGCTATACTCGCGTGGGAGGCAGCCCTCGGAGGGAGCGACTGCTTCATACTCGATGATCTCAGCATACTGAAAGAGCGCGATATCAGATGGTATGAGTCACTGAATTCATACAACATACAAAGCATAGTTCTCTATGCGCTCAGATTCAACAACGAGCTTGTGGGGTTCATCTGGTCTGCCAACTTCGACACCGAAAAGACCATGAAGATAAAGGAAACTCTCGAACTGTCGGCATTCTTCATCGGCTCGTACATAGCAAACCACCAGCTTCTCGGCAGACTTCAGCAGATGAGTATGTTCGATATGCTGACCGGCGTAAAGAAC
>CAMVPV010000045.1 GCA_947169455.1 uncultured Clostridia bacterium
TTCGGCTTTCGTATTTATTTCACGTATATATTATAAAATAGCGTAAAAATATGTGCTTTATGTGAAAAAATGATGAAACCGGAGAAAAATTCCTTGTTATCCGCGGTTATGTGTGATATAATGGTAAAAGGCGGGTATTGCGCCGGAACGGAGAGCATTGATATGGCTGATTATATAGGTTCAAAATGTATAGTATGCGGCGAGCACTTCAAAAAGGGCGACGATATAGTAGTATGCCCCGACTGCGGCACGCCCTATCACCGCGATTGCTACAACAAGGCGGGCGCCTGCACGAATACCGCGCTCCACGAGAGCGGCGCATCGTGGCAGCCTGAGCCGGAGCAGCAGATCGCCGCCATAAAGATATGCCCCTCCTGCCGCACGCTGAATACCGCCTCTGCCGAAAAATGCTGCCAATGCGGCGCTCCGCTCGGCATGAACCCGATAGGCGTATATGCAAAGGTCATAAGTGAGGATAAGATAGAATCCGCACCGCTGCGCGGAAATACGCCGCAGGAACACAATATATACAACAGCACGCCCGACGACCTCTCCGACCGCTATTTTCCGGGCGGAAAGGCTTTCATGGTGAACTACTCCGATCCGCTGTGCGGCTTCAACCCCGGCGAGGAGTACGAAAATGACGTCAAGCTCGCGGAGCTGGGCGCTTTTGTGGATTCAAACACGCACTACTTCCTGCCGAGGTTCAAGATAATGAAGGAAACGAACCGCAGGATATCATGGAACCTGCTCGCGATGTTCTTCCCCGACCTTTTCTTTGCGAACCGCAAGATGCCTCTCATGGCATTGATCTGCGTGCTCACAAAGGTCACCACCTCGCTGCCGAACATAATGAACAACCTATACAATTCCAAGGTGACCGGCGGCATCGTCGGAGAACTGCTTTCACATTTTGATATACCCGGCGGAGCCTTCCAGACGCTCGTTGTGTTCACATATATTATAAATATGGCGTTCGTGATAGGCATGGCGTTCTACGCGAACAGCATCTACTACCGCCACTGCCTCAACAATATACCGCGGATAAAAGCCTCCGCACAGCCGAACGCGACCCTCGCCGAGCTCCACAAAAAGGGCGGAACATCGGGCTTGTGGCTTGCTCTGTTCATCTTGATCGAGGTCGCTGTATATATGGTATATTATATATCTCTCTACACCAGCATGATGACCTGAACGCTCCCGCAACCTTCGGTTGCATTGTGAACTTTTTGTTAATTATGCAAATGTAAACTCGGGTAGCTTGTCATCGGGTCTGTGCCGTGATATAATACAGACATGAGGAATATTTATGAACAAACAAGCCTGATGATATGAACGGAGAGATATATATGACATTATCTGAAAAACTTTACAAGCTCCGCAGGAGCAAGGGATATTCACAGGAGGAGCTCGCGGAAAAGCTCGGTGTTTCGAGGCAGGCTGTCTCGAAGTGGGAGCGCGGCGATTCCTCTCCCGATACAAATAACCTCATCGCTGTGGCTTCTCTGTATGAGATACCCGTCGATGAGCTCGCGGGCTGCATACGCGGCGACAAGAGCGTTCCCGCACAGCCCGAAACGACCGCAGCCTCGGGGATCAGTCTGAATAAAGCCGATTATATAAAGGCGGATATACCGGAGAACAAGTCCTGCGCGGAGAGCACAGGCATAGCGGCGGGCGACTATGTAAGAATGTCCGTTCCCGATGACGACGGCGAGATATATCCCCAGCATGAGATATACCCGCAGAAGAAGTTCGGACAGCAGGCGCCCGAGATAAAGCAGGCGCCCGAATTCGTACCCATGCCCGACCCTCAGCCGATGCCCCGGTTCGCTTCTCAGCCCGAACCCAGACCCATACCCAATGTAGTTGTACAGCCCGAGGCTCAGGTGCCCGCTCCCGCACCGCAGAACAATTTCAGGAATGACCCCGCTTCAAGGACATACGATATGAGTTTCCAGCGCGGTCTGAACGGCGCGAATGCCAGCGGCACAGCAGGCGGGGCAGGCGGCGGAAAAAAGTCGATGCAGGATATACTCAGCCCGGCTTCGTACTCGCTCTACAAAAAGCTGATGAGGTTCCCCTACTGGGCATTTGCCATACTGATATTCTTTCTGGGCGGCGGCCTGCTCGGTCTGTGGGAATTCTCATGGATGATATTCCTCACGATACCGCTCTACTACACCGCAGTGCAGGCGCTGTTCCGCAAGAACGCCCTGATATTCTGTTTTCCGGTGCTCATGGTGCTGACACACCTCACCCCGATACTGATCTCCGGCAGGCTCTCTGTTTTCGATGTCTTTGATCTCAGCGAGAGAATGACCGCAATATGGTCGGTGGTATGCTATCTTATGATACCGCTCTACTATACAGGCATCCTCGCTTTCCGCAAGAAGGATGTGCGTATATTCTGTTTCCCGGTGCTGGTGGTAATGGCATTCGTATCGCTGGGACTGCTGACAGGCAACTTTCCCGCATTCCTGTGGCTCTTCGGGCTGATACCCTTCTATTACTATTTCTGGAAGAAGATCAACAACAAACTCTTCGGAACGGCACTGTAACGTTATGATAACTATCCATGCAAAACTTCTCTCCGATGATGATAATTCGCACAAGACACTGCATCGGGCAGCCTATGAAATGCTGTCCGATGCGGTTTTTGTGCATTGCGGACGGAAGATCACCGAAAACGATATCCAGAGAACAGAACGGGGCAAGCCGTACTTCCGCGATATACCGCTGCACTTCGGGATATCCCACTGCAAGGGCTGTGCGTTGTGCGGGATATCCGACACACCAATAGGCATCGACTGCGAAGCAGTGCGGAAATTCACCGAACGCACGGCAAAATATGCCTTCACTCCGGAGGAAACAGCTCTCGCGGGCGGTTCCGATGAAAAGCTCTCCCGCCTGTGGTCACTGAAGGAGAGCTATGTCAAATTCACCGGAACAGGACTTGCCGGACACATGAACGATGCTGTCTTTCTGTCACTCGGAGAGTATCCGACGGCAGACATCAAGTACGGAAAACCGCTGTATTTCCGTCAGTTCGGCGTTGGCGGAGATATTTTCGTTTCGGTATGCTCGGAGCAGAGCACCGACAAAATCACTATTTTACTATGACAAATTTGTTCATAAATTATTTATTTTATTGATATTTCTTCAGATATATTGACAAAGACCGACAATCATGCTATAACTGTATTACTTGATGTAGTACAGTCCATACGACATTTGTAACAAAACGGAAGGCAATTTTTCGGTTAAAAATGATTACAGAACGGTACAATCATTGAAGCAGCCGCATTTATGATGTATAATGAAATTGTCATTCGGTTGCATCAGATCAGAAAACGGTTGCGTCAGGTTGCAAATGGTTGCGAATGGTTGCGCCCGGCGCACAAAAAAGGATATATATAATGAAACTGTTCAAAAGAAAACACAACAAAAAGAACACGGTGTTCGCAACGCTGTGCGTGGTACCGAGCCTCGCGGGTGTGATACTGTTCTTCATCGCACCCTTCTCTGCGGTGATAAACTACGCGCTCCTCGACAACCCCATCACCAAGAACTACGTCGGGCTCGAAAACTTCAAGAAACTGCTGCACACCGCTGCATTCATCACCGCCGCAAAGAATACCGCAGTGCTCGCACTGATAACCGTGCCGCCCGCCGTGGTGCTCTCGATGTTCCTCGCCATGCTGATGGAATCGGACATCCCCGCGAAAAGCACTCTGAGAAGCATCTTCCTCAGCCCCGTAATGGTGCCCGCAGCTTCGGTCGTACTGATATGGCAGGTAGTTTTCCATTACAACGGCACGCTGAATTCCGCACTTGCAAAGCTGTTCGATGCAGTGGCGGTCGATTGGCTGAAATCGAAATACTGTCTCTTCGTGATAGCGATACTCTTCCTCTGGAAGAACCTCGGGTACAATATGATACTGTTCCTGTCGGCGCTCTCGGGTATGCCGAAGGATCTGCTCGAAGTGGCGCAGCTCGAAGGCGCATCGCCGCTGTACCAGTTCTTCCGCATAAAGCTGAGATACCTCTCCCCTACCGTCATATTCGTGACGATACTTTCCCTTATAAATTCCTTCAAGCTTTTCCGTGAGGTATATCTGCTCACCGGCGACTATCCCTACGAGGGGATGTACCTCCTTCAGCATTACATGAACAACACGTTCCGCACCCTCGATTACCAGAAGCTCTCATCGGCAGCGCTGATAATGCTCGTGGTGATGTCGGTGATAATCGGAGCACTGATATACTTTGACAGCAGATTCGGGGGTGACATTGAAGAATGACTTCTCCCGGAACACAGAACATACAGGATATACCAAAAAAGAAAAAGCGGCGCTCCGCAAAAAGGACGCGCCATATGATATGGACGGCGGTACTCACCATATTCGCGGTATTCTCGGCGTTCGTATTCATAACGCCGACCGTGCTCACCATGGTCAACTCGCTGATGACCACCACCGAGATCAATGCCAACTACGGAAAGATATTCAGCAGCGTCACCGGCGGCAGCCAGACATACATATCCGATACGATAAACCTGAAATTCATACCCGACAAGGTATCCTTCGGGCAGTTCAAGACGGTGCTGTTCACCAGCCCCGATTACCTTCTCAAATTCTGGAACTCGTTCATACTCACTGTCCCCGTGGTGATATTCCAGACCATCGTTGCGCTGTTCGCGTCCTACGGATTTGCACGCACCGAGGGAAAGATAAAGGACATCATCTTCCTGATATATGTCTTTCTGATGCTGATGCCCTATCAGGTGACCATGGTGCCGAACTACCTCGTCGCTGACAAGCTGGGCATACTCGATACCCGCTGGGCGGTGATACTCCCGGGAGTATTCTCTCCGTTCGCGGTGTTCCTGCTCACCAAGGTGATGAAGCGCGTGCCGTCATCGTTCTATGAGGCGGCAATGCTGGACGGCGCAAACGAACTGAGCATATTTCTCCATGTGTATCTGCCGGTGTGCCGCAGTGCGGTATATTCGGTAATGATGCTGATTTTCATAGATTACTGGAATATGGTAGAACAACCGCTGATACTTCTCTCGGATACATCGCTGCACCCGCTGTCGGTATTCCTTTCCAAGATAAACACACAGGAAACCGGCATCGCGTTCGCAGTGGCGGTCATATATATGGTGCCGCCGATGCTGATGTTCCTCTACGGCGAGGATTATCTCGTTGAAGGGATAAGCTATTCGGGAGGAATCAAAGGATAACCCTCATGAAGAAAATAATAAGGATCATAATAGCTGCCGCAGATATCATACTGCTGGGCGTATTCATCGGAGTGCTGCTGTACTGTCAGAAGCAGATAAATACCGTATCGCTCCAGCCCGCAGCCGATATATGGGACGGCGGCACCCCCGGAACGAGCTATTCGGTGATATCTCTGAGCATAGACAGGATATTTGCCAAAAATCTCGACAGCATCTACGAGCTGAAAAAGGCTGTCACAAAAAAGCTGACCGACCTTTCGATACCCGAGACCACGCCCGAGGGGAACAAGAGCTATACCGACTGCTGGTACGGCTCGGAAATAACCGTGCTCACATCGCCGAAGGGCAAGGTGACCGTAAGGCTGTATTATGTCGGCGGAGATTTCTTCACGGTGCATCTGCCGCGGCAGCTTTCGGGCAGCACGTTCTCTGCCGATGACATAAACATCGACGGCATCGTACTCGACGAAAACGCCTCGTGGCAGCTGTACGGCTCGCGCTGCGATACGGAGGGAATGACGGTATTCGCCGGAGACACGGAATTGGTGGTGACCGGTGTGATCGCCGCACCCACCGAAAAGGGCATACTGAAGAGCGCCTACGATGATCTTGGTATGCCGTGCGCCTATGTACCCTATCAGGCATCTGCCAATGTAAAGGGCGATTCGGTAAAATTCACAGGATATGACGCCCTTCTCCCGGACAATGTCAAAAGCTTTGCGGAAAATGTCGTTAAGGGCGCCGCAGGCATCAACGAAACGACCACCACCATGTACGTTTCGGACAGCAGGTCGCGCTACCGCCTTGAAGCGATACGCGACAGCTCCAAGCACATGGAGCGGTTCGTCAGCCGGAGCAATACCGCAGAGCTCCCGTACTGGGAGATCGCCGCGCAGGATGTCATGCTGAGACTGACCGTATCCTACCGGCTGTGCATAGGACTGCTGGTGCCGCTGATAATATCCGCAGGGTACTGGCTTGTCCTGTTCTACCTGCTGCTCGTAAGGGCAAAGAACAGGGTCGTCACGATAGCCGACAGAAAGATAGAAAACAGGAAAATGGAAAGATATCTGCGCAAGCAGAAGGAAAAACAGGAAAAACGCGCGATGCAGGAGGAAGCGGAAAGGAAAAAAGCAGCCGCTCAGGCAAGTGCTCCTGCACCGGCAGCATCGCCGGGGACGGACGGAAAGGAAAAGTCCGGAAAATGACCGTATTTATTTTGGAGGCAGCAGAATGAACAGTGAAGGCGCAGCGCGCAAAAATCTGATAAAGAATATAACGATAGCTTTTCTCGCATTGATGCTCATCCTGACGTTCTTCTCGAACACCATCATGAACCGCTCACTGCCGGAGGTCTCCACCAAGACCCCCGTGAACGGCACGATATCCGAAAATGTCCGCGGCTCCGGCCGCCTTGAAGCGGAAAAGACCTATGATGTGATAGTTGATGAGACGAGAACGGTAAAGGCTGTATATGTCAAGACGGGAGATACCGTTGAAAAGGGCGATATCATATACTCGCTCGAGGATATCGAAAGCACGGAGCTCGAAGAGGCACGCAGGAACCTCAGTACATACGAGGCAGATTACAAGAAGGCACTCATCACCGCAGAGGGCGGCACGCAGTATCTGAACGAGATCCTGGAGATCGAAAACGCAAGAAACGACCTTTCGGATGCGCAGAGAGATCTCTCACGCTTCAACGATGAGGATTACCTGAAAACAAAGTACGCTGCTGATTATCTCGCACTGGAGCGCCTCAACACTGATATCGAGCTTCTCACCGAACAGACGAAGAACTCCGAATACAAGGGGTATGTGCTCGCACAGCTCGAATCAAAGGCGACCGAGACAGATCAGGCGATAGCCTGCCTCGATACCGAGGATTTCTCTCCGCTCCCCGCAGAATGGTACGAAAAGCTCACGGCTGCCTCCGACAACGTCAAGCAGCTTGAAAAGCAAAAGGAAAAGACCACCAACAAGCGCACGGAGATAGAAAAGCGCAAGACCGCAGCAGAGGGCTACATCTCCGCCCTCGATACCGATGAGATGCTCGGTCTTCCCACAAAATACTACGACAGGATAAAGAAGCAGCTTCGCGCAAAGAACGAAGCCAAGGGCGTCTATGAGCTCGCCAAGCAGGAATACGATGCCGTTTCCGCCAAGGTCGGCACCGTGACCGATTACGACGACAACATTAAGTCAAAGCAGCGCGAGATAGACGCAAAGCAGGCAGAGATCAACAAGCTGACCGGTGATCTGTCCGCTGTCCACTTCATAATTGTGGATGAAAACAATAATTACATAGACAATTCCGCAGAGGCAGAAGCTATCTACACTAAGCTGGAAACTGCCCGCAGAGAGCTCCGCTATCTCCAGGAAGACCTCGAATCAATGGTCTCCAAGAACAACAACAACATGGGGCTCACCACTCAGCTGAAGACCGCAAGGACCAAAATGGAGAATGCTCAGACCAGCTACTTCAACTCCCTGAAGAGCCTCGATGAAGTAAAAAAGAAGATCAAGTATGAACTCATCGATGACCTCAACAAGGTAAAGAAGGAACTTGAGGACTACGACGCATCTCCTGAAAACCAGGGCACCTCCTCCGCTGCCGATGAAGCCGAAAAGCGCGTTGATGACGCAAAGCGCAGCCTCAGCCTTCTCAAAAACGAAGCGCGCACCGAGCTCCGCACAAAGAAGGCGGACATCGACAGGTGCAAGAGCCTGCTCTCCAAAAAGGAAGAGTACGAAAAGAGCAGCGCCGATTTCAGAGTGAAGCTGCTCACCGACAAGGAAAAGCTCCAGGAGACGATAAAGGAAAAGAGACAGAAGGTATCCTCGCTCGAAACCGCGCTTTCCGTAAAGAAACAGAGCCGAATATTATTTCAAAAAGTGATGTGTTTAAAGGCACAAGGGA
>CAMVPV010000046.1 GCA_947169455.1 uncultured Clostridia bacterium
ATGGCGATGAAATGAAACGTGAACGCTTTGAATGTCCGTTATGCGGCGGCAAGCTCATAAAGCGAAGCGGCCCCTACGGAGAATTCTACGGCTGTTCCAATTACAAGACCCGCGGCTGCACGTTCAAAAGAAAAATCTGATTTCTCTATCAAAGACAGCGCACCGAGCCCCGCTCGGTGCGCTTTTTCTCTCATATCAAAACCCTCCCCCTGCTCACCCCGCAGGTATCGTCCCTCTCCCGGATAAACAGGCTTTCGGGTATCATCCTGATCAGCCGGCGGCTGAAGCTGGTCGTACCGAAATATGCGTCGAAATTGGTCATAGGAAGGACTGTCCAGTCGCTGTCCTCGGGCTTGTTGGCGATGGTGTAGGCCAGCACCGTCGCCGCGACCTGATAGGGCAACTCTTTCGGCAGCGCCGACCTGATCCGCTTCTCCTGATCGGCGGAGAAGGAAAAGGTCTTGTCCCGAAGCTCGCCCTGCTCAAGCGCGTCTCCGATGATGTCATCGAACCTCAGTATCCACCGCCCCTTTGTGCCTGGGGAGAAGATCGGTATCTGATACTGAATGACCTTGTTCCGCCATTTACCGTCAAAGTCGGATCTGAGCAGCGTAGCGGAATCCTTTGAAGCCTTTGAAACCTTGTCTCCATGCGTCTCCACAAAGCCGATGACCTTGTGAACGTGTCTGTAAAACCAGCCCCTGCCATCCTTGGCGACAAGCTCCGGGAACTCACCGTTGTACTCTCCGAAATTGGTCTTGAATCTCCAGCTGTTTTCTTCGCCTACGGGATTCTTTCCAGGCAGGCTGCACCACGCGCACAGCGCCATCCGGGCGTGCTCAACGTTGTCATAAGGTTCACCGCCGCTGTGGAGATACCCCCTTGCAATAACGGTCAGAACCCGCTGCAGACCCTCAAATGTTTTCAGCATCTCGAAGGTGAACCTTCCGAGGTAGGAGAGGTCGCTCTTTCCGTCGCTTGTGTATTTCGGCTTGCCTGTGTAAGCCTTGAATTCTTCGATCTCGTTAAGCATCCTTCCACCTCCGAATGTATTTTTCAAGCCTGTCATAGTACAGCTCCAAAAGCTCTCTCCGCCTGCCGAGTGCAGCAAGATATTTGATCGCCGTATCCGGCTTGATACTCTCTTCAAGCATCTCCCGGCACTTCGCCGCGACAGCCTCTCGGTAAGTAACGTGCGCGGGTTTTTCAAGGTACGCGGACATCATTGTTCTGAACTGTTCCGGATCGTTTTTACGGATGAACCGCCTGCCCTCCGACTGAATGTTCGCATCGTCGGTGTCGCTTATCAGATCGCCTAAGATACGGAATCCGCAGCATCTGAAATCGCAGAACAGTTCGTAATAGTCCGACAGCTCCGGCAGCCATAACGACACTAACTCCTCGCGCTTAGCAGGGTCGGCAATATGCCATTTCTGCGACCTGATCTCCGCCCTGATCTTCTCAATGCGCTCTGCGGAGATCTCCGAGACCGCGGCGTAAAGCTCGTCGATATCGTAATCGTCGCTCTGCCCGCGCATATACAGGATACGGCGGATATCACTCTGCCCCGCCTTGGATTTTGAAGGCTGACGGCAGTACCGTATGCGCTTTAGTACGTTGTTGTAAATCTTTATCAGCTCGGATATGTTTTTCAGAACATTATCGTCAAGCTGTTCCTTCCAGTCGGGAGAAACGGCGAAGGTGAAAAGCTCGCTGTCCGCGGCGGGATCGTCCTCCCTGAACGTGATGTTCTGTCCGAGGTTGTAAGCCAGCCACGGCAGACGCTCAAGGTTGGAATCCACCTTGTCCCAGTCGGTGTCTTCAAAGAATTTCTTAAACTGTTCACCATAGACAGGCTCGTAGAACTCCCGGGGTCTCTCCGACTTTTCAAGGAGAGCCTTGTATTTAAGGAACCTGCTCGGCGGCACCTTCTTCCTGCCGAGGTATTCCGACAGATCGGGCTTCACTCCCGTCTTGGCAGAGTCGATCTCCAGACCTGTCAGGATAGCAAGGATCTCGGTCTCCTTACGGCACCGCTCACGTTCTTCGGCGGTGCTGTTTTCGTTGTAGGCAATAATGCTCCTGTTCAGCGCTGCGTTGGAGATCTGTCCCACCCGGGAGGAAAAGGTGTTCTTAACTGTCTCAAACCGAGCCTCCCAGTCGTTGGCATCGCTCATGACAGGCTCAGCGGAGGGAATTTTCAGAAGCGGGATATTGTTCGCAGTCCTGACCTCTCCGTCATAGTTGCGACGGACGCAGCGGTTCACGGTTCCGTCGGTTATGATCTTGACCATATCGCCGTCGAAATCCGCTCCTCCGAGACGTTCCGCAGTCAGCGTGTCCCAGTTTATCATTACCGTCTCGTCAAGCTGTTTGAGAAAGTATCTCCGCATATTCTCCGGCTTGATATACGGCCTGAGCTGTATTTCTTCGTTCCTTGCAATATGCGGATTTCTAAGCAGGGTACAGCCCTCCGGGTCGCCGAACTTTGCGCCGGGAGCGTAGAAGGAATCGGCTGCAAAATTAACAACAATAGTTGCCTCTCTGAAGTCTATCTGTTTCCTTCTGACAAAAAAGCCTGCACGGCTTATGAACCTGTGCATAAACTCCAGCAGATCACCCGACAGATAGCGGTTGTATCCCGACACCGTCAACCGACCGAGGGCGTAATTCCGCAGCACCTTGTCCGCTTTCTTTTTCAGCATATCGGTGTAGTAGCTCTCGGCGATCAGCTTAGGATTTTTCCGGAGAAGCTCAACGAGATACCGTTCCCGGCTGTTCCTGTCAGGGCGTTTTGAAAGGAAGAAATCCCGGCGGTAGGCACCGTCACAGCAGAGCTGATAATACTCCTGCTCCGTTGCTTTGGTCAGCCATTCGCGGTCATCATCAGCCGGAAAGGTCAGCGGAAGATCACGGGGACGGAACTCATCAGCGGTGAGGGACAACGTGTTCAGAAACTGATAATTCAGCTCCGTCCTGCCGCTGTTGTCGTTGCCTATCGTGCCGGAAATATACAGTGCATGACCGTAACGCTTAAAGACCTCCCAGTAATCCTCCCAGGACATATTATTCTGATTAAGCCAGTCGGTACACTTGACCATACTCTTCGACAGGATGATCCCGACCTCCGAGGCCTTGTGCTTCACACCGAAGATGTCCGTGACAGTATCCGTATCGGAGCTTTTGAAATAGTTGTGGAAATTGACAGAGTGCAGCATACCCTTAATATACGGCAGACGGATCTGAAACGAGGTGTGGTCTTCACCGAGCTGTCTGCAGATCTGTGCTGCAAGCTTCGGAGAGATAAGCCCCTCGCCGTCAAAACCGAGAACAGTAATGCTCTGTCTGCGCTCCACCCGCTCATACTTCATATATCTGCCGTTGAAGCCTCTCTCCTCAACGGTTATCACATCTGTTTCGGGGCTCTGGTATTCGGGGTTATCGACCACGATCACCTTTCTGGCATCAAGACCGAGACCGTCAATACGAACACCGCCCGAGAGCATCAGACCGTTGTAGGCATAGAGCTTGCTGAGCTGGCACTCTCCGATCTTCATTCCGAGGGTGATGCGCTCATAGATGCTGTCATACAGATCTGCGCGGATAAAGGAGAGCATCGACTTGCGGCTCATGCTCTGCGAGCGCTCAAAGGGACGGTAGCACTGCCTGCCGCTGCCGAGGTCGAGATAAACATTCCCGGGAACAAACATCGACTTTGCCTTTTCCTGCAGATTGGCATAGTAAAGGCTCTCGGTACTTCGGTCAAAGATGCCGGAAAAATCCGCGAAGAAGATGATCTCCGAAAGCGCGGAAACGACCTCGCCCTCCTTGCCCTTGAAATCAGGCTTCCGCATCGTCATAAGCTGATCGAACAGCGCATTCTCCTCCTGCTCACGGACAGGCAGCCTGATACAGTTCTCCGTTGCGGCTCTGTCCAGGTCAATAGTATATCCGCCGTCGCAGGACTTTGCATACGCCAGCATCGTCCGGACGGACAGCTCATAAATCCTGAACCAGCACTTGTGCATTACATCACCCCCCCTGTTGTTTTACACCTCTATTATATCACATCTCCCTCCGAAAGTGTGTATCAATTTTCGGACAGTTAGGCAAAACAGGTCAAAACGAGTACAATGGACTGTACAGATAGCCGCTTCGATTATGCCCGGATGACATCAATGACATCAGTGACATCATTATGGATATGGGAATCGAAACCCGGAATGTTGTCATTTACAATGACAGTTGTGACGGTAATGACGGTTAAACATATATGGGCGAAAAGAGAAAGGAACTGTCATACATTAACAACAAAAGCACCGCTGAACTTCAACGGTGCTTAAAAAATATTATTTCTGTCATTCTTAATCTATCTTTATCTCCCCGATAAGAGCATCGAAAGCCTCATCAACAGGGACGGACTTGCCCTGCTTTGCCTGTTCGAGACTCATAACCATAGCTGTATCAAACTCGTCCTTGCTCATCTCGTCACGCGCCTTCGGCTTATCTTAAGCAGGGGTTTCAAGTTTTGTTTCCATAATTCAAACCGCCTTTCTCTGCAAATATGATACCATAATATTCTGAAAATTGCAAATGTTATTTCTGAGCAAATTGTTTTCTCCCCCTTCTCCCTCAAAAAATTTCTAACAATCTACCAGCTCCCCGCAGCCCTCGCACCTGCACTGTTTGCTTTGGTATAGAACTGTTATGAAAATATATATCCGGCTCATTCCGGTATGCCCTCGGCTCCGGAGTCGAAAATCGCAAAAACTGATGCGCTGAAAAAGTGTTCTGAAACGGAATCTGACGGAACAAATATACTGCTCCCTCATTTTGTCTGATTTGCTTTTCAGAAATTGTTATCTATTATGCGTGCGGTATGTTTCTGATATGCCGTCGGTAGAAATCGAAAATGCTTTCAAAGTTCGCAGCTGCGCTGTTTGCTTTGTGTCGGTATAGAATTATGCGAGATCGGGAGGATACCCCCGATCTTTTCTTTTTTCGCCTTCATTATTGTGTCGGAGCGGCAGCACCGTGTGTCGGCGAAATAAAAATGTGTTCAGAAAAGGCTCCCTCAGAATATGAATACTGCTCCCGCATTTTTATCGGCGGAGTGCGGGAGAGTATCGAAAATTATTCTGTGAAAGGGGTCATACAAATGACAACTGAAAACAATAAGTTCGACGGCACTCTTTACAAAGAGCCGTACTACACCAAGGACGGATGCCTCTACGAGGAGGTCATCAAGAACGGAAAGACAATGATGGTCAAGCTCTGTGATTACCTTCCTGTTCTGCGTTCCGAGATCACTTACGATGACGGAGTCGAGCGCAGGAAGGTGTTTGAGGTCAGCGCGGAGCACGCAAGCGGAGTTGCCTTGCCGCCTGTCACGGTCAGGGCAGACGAGATGCAGAGCATGAAATGGCTGCTGGAGCAGTGGGGAGCCCTCGGCTCCTATGTACCCACCAACAACACTCCTTGTAAGATCCGTCACGCTATTACAATGACCAGAGCGGAGATCGTCTTCCGTACAATTTACTCGCAGACAGGCTGGAGACTGATCGATGGCGAATACTATTTCTTAATGCCCCAGGACGACAGCCCGCTGACTGTTGAGCTGCAGGGCAAGCTGAAACCGTACCGCTTCGGCAAAAAGTGTTCTGACTCCGACCTCATTTATCTCACCGCCATGCTCGAGGAAGGCTTTGTTCCGCAGAGACTAATGCTGCCGCTGCTGGCTGTGACCTTCGTTGCTCCGCTGGAACATTTCATGAGTATGGGTAACTGTATGCCAAAGTTTCTCACGGCACTTGTCGGAAGAACAGGAACAAGAAAGTCAAGTACCGCTGCACTTTTCAATTCTTTCTTCGGAAATTTCAACGCCAGCAACCTGCCGAATTCGTTTCACGATACTGCAAACAGCATCCTTGCAAACGTCTATTACACCAAAGATGTGTTGACGGTCATCGACGATCTGCATCCCGGCAGTCGGTACGGCAATGCTGAAATGAACAACACCGCACAGAATCTTTCCCGCTACTATGGCGACAGGACAGGCAGAAGCCGCCTTGATTTCCGGGCAGAACAGAAGCCCAGTAAGCCGCCTATGGGAATGGGTCTGATAACTTCCGAGGTCGTTCCGGACATTTCTCAGTCGGGGCTTGCCCGGTATTTCATTCTTGAAATGAAGGAAGGTGACGTTGATCTCAGACTGTTTTCGGAGTATCAGCAGCTCGCCGCTGACGGTGTTCTTAACGGAATCATGCGCAGCTATGTCGATTGGATCAAGGAAAAATATCTTGTTAGTGCAGATGAGTTTGTGAAAAAGCTCTCTGCACTTTTCATTTCCTACCGCACTCAGATGACGGAAATGCTGTGGGAACGGAAGATAATATTCCACACCCGCGTGCCTGAAATGCTTGCCTGTCTGAAGGTCGGATTCGATATTCTCCTTGATTATCTCTGCGACAAAGGTCAGATAGGCAACGGGGATGTCATTAGTTACCGCAGAACTTTTGATGAGATACTGATCGAAAATATCTGTCAGAGCAGCGGACTTGTGGAGAACGAAAGCCTCAGTTATCAGTTCTGTGATAAGCTCATCAGTCTGCTTGACAGCGGAAGATGCTCGCTCAATTCCCTCGGAAACAACGAAGATACCTCGCGCAAAGGGTTCATCGGTTACGCTGATGACTCGCATTACTATTTAATAATGAACGCTGTGATGTCCGAGATCAACAGGCTGTCAAAGGAGATCGGCGACGGATTTGCAGTCGGAAAAACAAATCTGATCAAGCAGCTTGTAGAGGACGGGATCATTATTACCAACGGGAAAAGCAACACAACAACCGTCAGAGTCTCGCCGACCGTGCAGAAAAATGTCGCGGTGCTTGACAGAAAAGAGATCGAGAGGCGGCTGTACGGCAGCGTGTGCCGCGAGTTTATTGACGTCGGGGAAACGGACGGGTGAGTAAGAAAAAGGGCTGTCGGGGCGCGCGTGAGCGCCTGTGAGGGGGATACGGTCTCCGATATTTTTCCTTTTCACCGATATATTTCTATTCAAAAATGGTCGGTTTCCGGCAGTCCGCTGTGAGACCTCACAGGGTGGGGTTTTCGGAGGGCAAGCATAGCGCATGGCGTTCCGCCTCGGGGCGGTAAGCCTATGCGCGCGGGAGACCCGTACCCCTTTTATCGGCGTAAAGCCAAAAGTCGGGAAACCCGACTTTAGTAAAAAAGAATCAGTAACAAAACGTGACGGAACCTATGAAAGGAAGTGACTTTATGAGAAGAAGAAACAAAACAATTGCTATCCGCTGCACCGACGATGAGTACAGGCGCGTGCATCGGAGAGCGCAGGAACACAAAATGAAGCTGTCGGATTATGTCTTGCGGTGTGCGCTCGGCAAGAAGATCATCGTCGCCGAGGGGCTGTCGGATGTGGTTAAACAGCAGAAAGCGATAGGCAATAATCTGAATCAGCTGACAAGACTTGCGAATCAGGGAGAGGTCAATGTGATCGATCTCAGAAAGTTAATTGATGAATACAGCTCGGTCACGTCGATGATCGCCGAGGTGCTGAGGGAGGTGAAATGATGGCAACAGTAACTGCGATATCAACCAAAGGCGGAGGCGGCGGAAAGGGTTCACTCCGATATATCTGCCGCGATGACAAGACCGAACAGGGGCGATGGGTCACAGCGATCAACTGCACTCCGCAGACAGCCTACGATGAGTTCCGCAATACCAAACAGCTCTACGGCAAGACGGACGGCGCTCAGTATTTTCATTTCGTCCAGTCGCACCCCAGCGGATATGAGATCTCACCGGAACTTGCCTTGAAGATTGCAAGAGAGTTCGCTGAGAAAGCGTTCAGAGGTTTTGAATGTGTGATCGCCTGCCACACCGACGCTCCGCATATACACTGTCATTTCATTGTCAACTCGGTAAGCTGTGAGGACGGTCACAAGTTCCGTTCAAACAAATTCACTCTGAAAGCAATGCGTGAACTGTCAGATGAGATATGCATGAAATACGGAGTTGCAACTCTTGACAGATCTCATCTCGAACACAAGAGCAAAGGTGTTTCTCCAAGAGAATACCATTCGGGAATGAAAGGCGAGAGCTGGAAGGTCGAACTGATAAACACTATCGACTACG